>JAOZIG010000354.1 GCA_026014515.1 Candidatus Bathyarchaeota archaeon
ACCAGTAGTTCTATGGATCCAAATGATTTGTCGTCATACTCTTATACTATGCCCACTGGTTTCCTTTATGGAGCAAGCGGTTCTTCGTGGAGGAGCTCTGGTCGTATGGAAATAGTCCAGGAATTGCTTGTTTCCCTTGGCATCGGTTTGGTCACCTTTGAGTCTATTCCACGTTGTACTACAGATCCATCTTCGTTCGGTGGCTCTGCCAATGGTGCGTTTTGGAACGCTGCAAAATTGATATGGTTTCCAGCAAAAGGAGGTGATGCTAATTTGTGTATGGTATTTAATCCAGTCACTCGCGATGTGTACTTCCCTGGCACGACTTATGTTAAGAGCGTTCCTCAACTAACTTGGACTGTTCCTGGTGGAACCTATGGTAACAGTTTTGCTGGACTCACTCCTTGGGCTGGCCAGCCTGTTGTTCCCACTTCATTGGATCCTTTCATGTATGCCACTCAATGTTTCATGATGATTACTATGTTTGCACCTGGTCTCCAGCCTCGTGTTTATGGCAAGTATGGTTATCGTTATTGTGGTCAGATTGTTCATGACTACAATCGCATTGTGTCTGCTCCCATCAATTATCCTGCCATATTGCAGCGGTTAGTCAGTGGTCATATGTCTGCCATCCAGTCTCCGTCGTTAGTTGTCAATCAAGGCTACGTTCAGGGTTTGTACCTGTACTATGGCGCTATGATAGTTCGCAAGGTTTTGAACAGCCAGCTTGAGATGTGGTCCAGTTTGGGCGGCTCTACCGCCACAAATGCCTGGAATATTCAAGCTTTGATTCCTTCCCAGGATTATCTTCAAGGTAATAAGGTTCCTGCTTTTGTTGCTGCAACTCTCAATGAGCTTGCACCCACTTCAGTTTGTGGTGTTATTCGTGTTCCTTCCATTGGTGCAGGTTATCTTGTCGATGCTTGGGCAACCGGTAATTCTAGCACAGGAGCTAAATGGTTTTTGTTCCCTAAGTTTGCTGGCTATTCGCCAGCTGGCTCTTACTACGCGTCTGGTTTAATTCAAAATCCAACAGAAGCGAATCAAGGTGATGCCAAAACCTGGACTTTCCCATACTTCTTCGGAGCTAGTGGTGACCCTGCGAACGCCGCTACCGATAATCCAAGTTACATATTTGGCGTTGGATCCACGACCCTTGGTTCCTACACTACTTTCCCTCAAAATTGGATTCAATATATGGCCGTTTTGAAGATTACTGGCACTGATGGTGATGGAGTTGCTAATACTCTCACCGCTCAAGGACCCACGTATGATGGAAGCACCTTGTTGTCTGGAGCGGACAGTTGGGCCAACGGCGCATTGCTTGCTGGTCGTGAAACTCGTTTGTGTTGGCAGTATGTTGGTGCTGGCAAGGCATCCCGTAGTATCCATAAAATGTTTGCTCATCTCGTCAAGCTTAATGAAGATCGCTTCGTTGAACCTGGAATCCGTGGTGTTGCTGGTGGATGTTCTATGAATGCAAATGTTCAGTGGACTGTCAATTTTGAGGTTGATAAAACTTCCCAACCAGTTCTTAGTGCCGTGTTGTCCGCTGATGGAATTCCGGCTGCTGCTCCTGCTTTGCTTGGTGCTTTCATGGATTACCAGGACAGTGCTGTTGTTCAAGCTATGGCGTTTTTCAGCCAAACACGTCTTAATTTGGCCTACCTCTTTGCGTCGGTTGCTTACCCCATGACCCCCCAATCAACCCCCAGTGGACTTGGGAATTACAGTTCGGGACCTTTTCTCGCCAATATGGAAGATATCACTACTGATGACCTTCATGATGCTTTTGCTGTAACCTGTGCTATGCCCGATAGTGACATTAACAAGTACATATCTAGTCATCAAGCCAAGCGAGTTACTACTAAGGGTGATGTTGAAGGTGTTTATGAATATGGCACCGAATTTAAGAATCACGACGTTGGAATTGTTGAAGGTGCGTTGATCAACTATGCCAAGGGCATGGAGCTTCCTAAGCCATTTGAGCGTTTTACTATTCAGGATCTCAACGACGCTACTAAGGAGATGAAATTCGCGAACCACGACAACCCGGTTACTGCAGCTGTTAAGGCGATCCATTCTGACGATTTGGTGGATAATGTCGATTATTCTGCTAGTCAGTTCTTTTCTTCTGCCTGGAAGGGAATCAAAACAGTTGCTCCCCATGTCATTAAGGGTGCACTTGAGCTCGCTCCGTTGTTGCTCTAAGTGATTTCAATGGGAATACTTTCTTGCAAAGCCCAACAAACAAAAAAAAAAAAAAAAAA
>JAOZIG010000472.1 GCA_026014515.1 Candidatus Bathyarchaeota archaeon
CAGATCAAAGAATCAATAAAAAACTTCCAAGAAATCCACAACCAAGTACGCCACGATATACGAGGCCCCCTCCAAGCCATCAACAATGCAGCTCACATACTCAGCACGGACCCGAACAACCAAAAAATGAGAACCATTCTAGCAGAACAAGTAAATTACGTCAAAACCATTCTAGAAGACTGGGAAACACAGTCACTAAATGGGAATCTAAAAAAGACCCAAGTAAACATCAAAGAACTCGTACAAACAGCTGTGAAAACCATTGTACGAGGCAAAGCTGAAACAAGTTTGGACATTGATAAAGCCCTAGTATGGGAGATTGATTATAACAGGTTCCTAAGAGCCATCTCAAACATACTTCAAAACAGCGTAGAAGCATTACCAGAAAAAGGTACCATTAAGATAAACTGCTACAAAGCAGAAGAAAACTTGATAATAAAAATAAGTGACACAGGAGTTGGCATCCCAGAGGAGAATCTAAGCCAGATTGGTCAACCATTCTACACTACAAAACAGAAAGGAACTGGACTGGGGTTGAGTTTTGTACGGCAAGTAGTTGAGTCACATAATGGGACCTTCAATATATCATCAAAAACGGATAATGGTACAACGGTAACCATCAGGATACCAAAACAGGAATCCAGTTAGGTTATTTCCAATAGCATTGATTAAAAAATAATGGGAGTTGGGTTACTTTTTACCCATATACTCCTTGGCAAGCTCACGAGCCTTGTCCAATGGAGCCTCAACAGTTGGGTCCTTATCATAGGTTTTACCACGTAGACGCTTCAACTGTTCTTCCCTTGCCTCAGCTACCCGTTCAGGATTAGTCAACAAGTCAAGGGCTGACCCCGCCATAGTCTTCGACGCAAAGATCAAGCTCTTGTGTCCCACACTGGTTCCACTACAGGCAGTGAATTGCCAGCTATGACCCGGTGCACCGTTTATGTTGCAGGCGGTGTTGAACTCCATTGTGGGGGTTATCCAGCTTACATCAGCGACATCAGTGCTTCCAGGACTGGTTGTCCCATCATTCCACGCATCAAAGATAGTGGAGACAATATCCTTATCCACGTATTTCTCCCAGTCAGGCACCTTGTTTTTCCGTAGAGAGGTCTCACGATCCTCTAAGGGGAAGCTTTTCGCTATCTCTGCTGCGAACGCGTATTCCTCTGAGGTATACTCGGGTTTTCCTACTGCCCTCATGTTGGCTGTAACTATCTCGCTCAGCACCCGGTTCGGAATCTTATGGTATCCACCGTAACCGATCTCTGCCTCCAGTCTGGTCTCTGTCATCATGGCTGCGCCTTCAGCTATCTTCCTTACACGTTCCTTAATTGGCTCCAATAACTCCTGTTCAGGGGCTCGAAGATAGTAATGGCTTCTAGCGTAGTCTGGTACAACGTTGGGTTGTCCTCCACCGTATTCTATAACGTAGTGGATGCGTGCCTCGGGAATAATGTGTTCACGCAGATAGTTTACACCGACGTTCATTAGCTCAACGGCGTCCAATGCGCTTCTGCCTGCCTCGGGGTTACCTGCTGCGTGGCTTGATCTACCGTAGAAGTGGAACCTACAGCCACTGATTACGTTGCTGCTGGCTAGCGTAGCCACGTTAAGGCTTCCCGGGTGATGGCTTAACGCAGCGTCCACGTCATCGAATAATCCATGGTTTACCATTATGCGTTTGCCGCTAAAGTTCTCCTCAGCGGGTGTACCATAGAATCGTATAGTGCCTTTCAAGCCATGTTTTTCTATGGCTTCACCGACAGCCAACGCTGCGCTTAGGGCGGTTGTACCATGTACATTGTGTCCACAGCCATGTCCCATTCCACCCTCAATAAGTGGCTCCTTTTTGGGTAGACGTTTGTTACTGAGGTTGGGTAACGCATCGTACTCACCCATTACGGCGATTACAGGTTTGCCTTCTCCTTTCTCAGCTATAATTGCAGTGGGCATCGTTGCGACGCCTTGCTTTACTCTGAACCCGTTCGCTTTGAGGGTATCAGCAAGTAGTTTACTTGATTTTTCTTCGCAGAGCCCATACTCTGCGTACCCCCATATCTTGTCGCTTATCTCGATAAGATCATCTTTGTGGTTTTCTATCCAGTTCCAAGCGGTTTCTTTCATACGTAATTACCGATAGGAAATAGAGTAAAGAGTATAAAACACCAGTTTCAAAGAACAAAACAGGGTTAGTTTTTTTCCCTGAGTATAGATTCCACTTGGTAGTTCAATAACTCCTTTT
>JAOZIG010000448.1 GCA_026014515.1 Candidatus Bathyarchaeota archaeon
ATGATTTATGCTCTGTACCAGTGCGGAGGTCGCCCAGCATGGTCAAAGGCGTAAGGTTGAGGTCCTTATCTCTTAGGAGTTCGTGGGTTCAAATCCCACCCTCCGCACCAAATTAATTCTGGTGTCTACTGGTGGGTACTTTAGGGAAATTTTTTTCTTGTGTGAATTGATGGGAGTTGTTATTTACTGGTGTTAAGTAAAGGCTTTATACTTTACTTGTTTTTTATTGTAACAGACGTAGGCGGTGTAGGTTGGCTCGAAGGCGTCTTGGATACTGTCCGGGGGTTGAGGCAGCGGCTAGGTTTACGTCTGAGAAAATTATCGGGAAAAAAACGGGTCTGTTTACTGTGTTATCAGTCTCTTTGGTGATCTTGGTAGCTATCACGTATAGTGGGTATACGACAATTCAGATGAATCTGGCTAGAGAAGATTATGCTAAAGCTCTGTTCAGTGACTTTACCATTATTGAAGTAAAGAATACGGAGAAATCAGCGTTTTACCGGGATGGTTCATTCCTGTCGCCTCACCACTTTTATGATGTACAGGAATTCATCAACGTTGCCCATCAACAAGACATCAACATAATTTACCGAGTGGTACCAAGCATAGATGGATACATCTACTATTATTTCGAGTCCCCAATCTACTATGAAAACTATATGGCATATGAAATTGAGATAACACCCCCAGTTTGGTATAATAGATTTGGTTTACCTGAGATTGTATTGAAGAGAACAGGGTAGTTTGTTTACCTATTCTCGGCTGTATCAGTTTATACTTCTAGGTAATCCAGTCCTTCATCTGTTATCGCGATGGACGCCCACTCGCTATGATAGACACTGGTATAAAACTCAACAAACCCCTTTGATTCAAGTTCTTTGCAGGCTTTTTCTATCTGTCGTGGCTTGTAGTTTATGGACTTGAATAATATTTTTCGTGAGGTCTCACCTGACTCAGAGTAGTCCTCTGGTAGGTTCTTGTATAGAAACCTGAGTATCTCATCATGGATATTTTCAAGTGACATTCTCATATCAAAACGAGCAGCCCGTATTATCTCTTCCCAAACAAGAAGCGACGTTTTGTAAAATTTTTTTTACGATAAAGAATAAAAATTCAGCCAAAGTTCTCTGGTAACAGTGTAAACCTTATGGTATTACAGACCAGATGGGTACAAGCCTCCATATTAGCTGTGATTGTGGTAGCATCAGTTGGTGGATATTACGTCTATAACCAGATGAATAAACCGTCTACTGGTTTGACGCGCGTAGCAGAGATTAGTCTTGTTGAATTGAAGCTAGTGGAGGGTGTCTGTGTATATAATGATGAGATATACGTTGCTGGTTGGACTTGGGATTTAGATAATTCAAGCCATAGAAGTTACGCGATCTTGACAAAGCTAAACCTCTCTGGAGAGATAGTTTGGACCAAGACATGGCGAGAAAAAGATGATACCTACGCACGAGAGGTCACATGCAACGATAATGGCGTGTATGTTGTAGTGGAGGCTAAAGACGACTCATATCTAAGTTACAAGTATCTAACTAAACTCGACCATGATGGCGTGTTCCAATGGCGTATTAACTCAACGAGTATCGGCGAGATAGCGACATCAGAGGAATATGTTTTGGCGAAACGGGATGGCTCTCTGGTTAAGCTTGATGGTAATGGTGAGACCGTTTGGGATAAACCGGTTAAAGGATCATCTATTTTCATACACGGAGACAGAGTGTACGTCGGTGGCTCCACATCAGTAAATGCATCAGGAGACAGGGACTCAATCGTATCAGCATTTGATCTAGACGGCAATATGCTCTGGAGTACAAGACGAGCCTCAACTAGAGGTGACGAGGCGAGGGATGTCTGTGCAACCGATGAAGGCGTGTATATTGTCGGCGGTGGCACAAAGGGCTGGAGTTTTTTCTATGTTACAAAGTTCAGCCTCACGGGGGAGCAACTATGGGACAGGAAACTGTATAGATTGGTTAATGGTTCATATAGCAGCCTGTTTTCAAAGAATGATATAGTTTATGCTGCTGGTGCTTTGGGTGATTCTCCTACTAGTTTTGATGCGTTAACATCCATCATAGACGTTGATGGCTCTATTGTGGCTTGTGATGTCTTTGATGAGGCTGGTGACGAAGATTATGCGTACAGTATCTATTGTGATGGGGATAGGGCATATGTCGTTGGTACATCGTGCGCACCTTGGCCAGTTCTGAGACATGGCTTCTTGTTAATATATGAAAA
>JAOZIG010000529.1 GCA_026014515.1 Candidatus Bathyarchaeota archaeon
CTGTTGTCCGGGTGGAAAACCCAGATGACATGGGGAAACTTGAGGACGTCCGCAGAAACAGCCCCAAGGCAAAACAATACCTCAAATCCTATGAGATACTCCTCAACGAATACGATGTATTATTCGATGAGCTTGGGAAAAGAAAAGACCGACTCAAACACGAGTTATTCTAACTCAATAGCTGGGCTTTTTCCTGTCAACCACGCGATGAAACCTGTCACGATATTTATCATCGCCTCCAATCTGTTCATAGATCTCATCATAATGCTGCTTCATAGAAGTGGCATCAGGTAACGGTTTAGGGGGATCATTGAACCCCAACTCGTTCTTGAATAAATCAAACACCCCAGCATATCCTAACGCGGGGCGACCCATCATAACACCCCCCACCCCCATCTCCATGAGAGACTGAACCCGGTCAGAAGAATCAATACCACCATTAGCGATAACGGGAATCCCCCGCGCCGCCTCAACACACTCAGGGTAAACAGAGTCATCTTCAGGCTCAGCGGAGCTCTGAGCAGCGTGCTTAGCATGCACAACAAAGAAATCAGGGTCCACACCCCCCAAGTTATTCAGGTAAAGCTTGTTTTTCTTCTCAAAACTATTCAAACCAAGACGTAACTTCACTGAAACAGGGTAACCATGATCCCGTATCAAAGACACAAGACGAGAAGTTTTTGCTGCTCGCTTCACCATGGCAGCCCCTTTACCTTGTCTGATGACATCCTTACTGGGACAACTCAGGTTCAGGTTAAAGCCTTGAAACCCCTCAAAGGGTTTGAACCCGGTGAGAAAACGATCAAGCTTGCTCTCGTTGCTGGATAATAGCTGAATCTGCACAGGCGTCGAGTCCTTGACGGCAACCTTTGCCAAGGAGCCCTTGTTCTTCTTGAGAAAGCTTTCCACGTGAGCCATCTCGGTGAAGGTAAGGTCAGCCCCATGATTATAACAGAGAGTACGGAAGACACTGTCGCTGTAGCGTTCCAGTGAGGCTAGCATGAATCGGAACAATGTATGGGGTAGAGCGTTTTGGTGAATAAAAGCATAGGGAAGCCCCTGAGTTATTGGAAAATATTTTAAACTATGGCAATTCTCCTCAATTGTTCTAAGATGAGGAAGAATTTACTCATAGCAGGTTTCATTGGTCTTTTCGTCGGCTTATTCATATTCGACTACTTCATAGCCGGAATACCAGTGCTTAGCGTCGTCTCATTCATTGTAGTGATAGCGGGCTTCGCGAGCAATCGAAAGGAGCAACCAATACCCACCATCCAGATACCCCAGCAGCTCCACTGCCAAAACTGTGGCACTACAATATACCCGGGGCACAAGTTCTGCACAGTCTGCGGGGCACCAAACCCATACAACACTATGGGGCAACCACAACCAGCAGCCATGCCGGCATCAGATGCATCAATAGAAGGATACATGCCACAGCCTGAGACACTTCAAGGCATAGAGGTAAGCACATCAGGTAACCTATTGAGGGCTTTCATGAACCTCTTCGCGCCAAGGGCGCCTATGGCTGAGGTCTCTAACGCGGTCTACGAGAAGATGGACCCGGTTGGTATCGTGGGTAACATGAAGCTGTTGCTGGTCTCGGCTGTCCTGTTTGTTGGGTTTTACGCGTTGTTTTTCGGAGGACAAGCATACGCTATAATCAACAGTAACCTGTTCTACTTCCTCGCAACCTACAGCGTAGCAATAGTCTACCTCATCATCATCTACAGGACCGACAAATACGAGAAAGAACCATTCAAGTTCATAGTTTTCATATTCGTCTCAGGCGTCGCCTGTGGAATCATAGCTGCACCAATCAACGATTTAATCGGTCCAATATTCCAAGCAGCACTGGGTAACGCAGCGCTAATTGGACCATTCACAGAGGAGCCCTTGAAGGCGTTAGGCTTCTACTATCTTGTCACACGTAAACAGTTCAGCAAAGAGTTCAACACACCACTAGACGGCATAGTATATGGGTTCGCAGCGGGAATGGGTTTCTTCGCCATGGAGAACTTCATCTACTATCTGAACCCACAGGTAGGCGGACCAGAACTTCTTCTACTAAGATCATTCCTACTCTGGGGACATGGAGTATGGGTAGCAACCACTGGACTCTGGCTGGCAATCGCCAAGACCCAACGCGGATACCTGAAACGCTCAGACCTAATCCCCGGGATGGTGGTAGCCATTTTCATGCATTTCATGTGGAATGGCTGGCAAGGCTGGCTAGGAGCTGATCTTGGCTGGGTTGCATTAATCGGTCAACTGATTTTCCAGTTCTGGTACATGAAGAAAATCATCAGAGAGGCTCTACGTGACGAGGTTCTCTGGGGATACGGACAGGGAATGGCGCCAGTAGAGTAACTAGTACTCTATTTTTCTGGGCAAGCTCTTTGCTTGTTCAACCCAGTCCTCGACCTGTTCAAGGGTGGGGGTTCTCCTAACCAAGTTCTTTGCCTCATTGATGTCTACTAGCTTTGAGTGTAGATTCATTGGGTTTCTTTGGGCTAACTCAGGAACAGTATCTACACCCGCTTCCTCAAGTAGGTCTGACCACTCCTCCCCTATCCCTTTAATTCTGAAGAGGTCAGCGAGGTTGATCCACTCTAAGAGAAGCGTTGGTGAGATTCCTGTGGTTTCAGCTAGTTCTTCTCGCGCGTTCCTTGTGACTCCAGCGTCAAGAAGTTCATCGATATAGTTGATACCCTGTTCATTGAGTTTCCCAGAGTAAACAGGCCCTATTCCTTCTATTTCAATTAACTTGATTCTTCTCTTTCTTGCCTCAGTTGAGTTTTCTGGTTCTTCTAACTGGTTTTCTGGCTCAGATTCGGGTATTGGTTCAGGCTCTGGTTCTGGTGTTGGTGTGGGGGCCGGTTCTGGTTTCGGTTTGGGTTTTGGTTCTTTTTCTGATAGTATCGTTTCTGGTTTGACTGCTTTTTTCTCTTTTTTAGCGGTTATCGGTTTTTGGTTTATGACGTATAGTGCGTATAAGAAGAAGAGAATAAGCCCACCATCAACTACTAGGACCAGTATTGTGTTTGAATTCATTATAATCAATATCGACTGATGAAGCACTGTTTTTGAACATTTGCACTAAAAGGTAGATTGTTTTGATCAGAAGCCATAAATGCTGTTGATGGTTTATTTCGTTATCCGGACTGAAGATTATGAGTGAATCAGTTAAGAAAATGAGTTTCGACGACATGGATTTTAAGTTCATGGCAGCATACGGGCAATACTCTGAAAAGTTTGATGAAGCCCAGAGCGATGAACGCAAAACAAACCTGAATGAAGCCATCACACAGCTACACAAAGAAGAACTCAGCTACCAAGACTACTACGCAGCACTAGATGACGACTCAGAAGACAACAAGAAATTCTACAGAGCAAAGATCAGCACTACAAGAAAGTTCGCTTACCGCAAGAACGAGCGGAAAGTAGACAGGATCAAACGCCACAAGTAGACACCAGAGGGTTTAACCCCTTCAAGTATAATTCTGTAGCATTCGGTGACGTGATTGGATTACGTAGAAGTAACAGAGCATGTTGGTTATGTGCCCGGTGCAGTGAATATCGGGGTGCTTCATAATGAGGGTATGGCTGTCCTAGTGGATACTGGGCTGGACAAGGATAATGGACGTAAACTGCTCAGATTACTAGAAGAACAGGGACTAACCCTCAAGGCTATCATCAACACCCATAGCCACGCAGACCACAACGGCGGCAACAACTATCTAGTAAATAACACAGAGGCACAAGTCTATGCACCTAGTATTGAGTCTGGGATTATAGAGAACCCGTTACTGGAGCCAATCTACTTGTTCCACGGCGCCTACCCCATCAGAAACCTCCATAACAAGTTCGTATTAGCCAAACCATCAAAAGTAGACCACATACTGGAACCCGGAAAAACAGAGATCATAGATTTAGAGCTTGAGATAATTGCCTTACCGGGTCACAGCTACAACCAGATAGGTGTAAAGCTTGATGATGTACTCTTTTGTGCTGACACGGTTTTCAGTGATAGAGTCATCGACAAATACCGCATCCCAGTTGTCCAAGATATAGCAAGACACTTGGAGACACTGGATAAACTAGAGGGAATAGAGTGCAGCTTGTTTGTACCAGCGCACACCAAGCCAACAAAGGACATCAAACCCCTCGTAGCGAAAAACAGGGAAACCACCCAATCCATCCTAGAGGACATCAAGGAGCTGTTGAAGGAGCCTAGGACCACAGAGGAGGTTCAGATGGTTCTTGGTAACCAGTATGGGTTAGACTCTGATGTGATTCAACAATACTATTTGATACAGATGACCCTAATGGCTTACCTAGGCTACCTCTACGACACAAAACAGGCTGAGATTAAGGTAGAGGAGAACCGGCTCCAATGGTCACTCCTTGACGGCTAGACTGAACACCACGATAGCCAGATACATGATACCTGTAGCCACAAAGAAGATGGGCAAATACCCATAGCTGTCAGCGATCCATGCACCCACAATAGGCGCGACTATTCCTGTGATGCTGCTGGGCATGAAAGTCAAAGCGTAACCCATGCCGATCTGCTTTGGTGGTGAGAGCCTTGCTGTGATAGCGGCTTGACCCGGCATAGCCATTATCCCGAAGAGTCTGTAGAATAGGTACATCGCCATAAATGGATAGACCCCGGGCATGTAGAATGCTGCTAGGAAGAATGTGTTTGCGATGATGAAACTGATTATCACCCAGCGTTTCTCTCCGAAACGAGTAGCCATATAACCGCCAATAGGAGACGCTACTAATCCAAGTACACCTGAGATGCCAAGCATCAAGGCTATATCAATAACGCTCCAGCCACGCACCTCGCTCAGATATAGGCTTAGGAAGGGAGCGAACATGCTTGCCCCAAACATCCTGACACCACGTGATGCGATATAGAGTAGGAAATCACGTGATAATAGGCTCGTTGGGACATCCTCATCAGAATCATCCGCATTAGATTCACCGTTTCTTTCTGCCCTTGGATCAGTCTTGACCAATAACAGGAAAACTATACCCGCGACGATGGGTAGAACCCAGAACTGGTATACCTGTCGCCAAGTAAAGGCAAGAGCACCCATCAAAATAGAGATACTCAAGGGACCGATGGCTACTCCAAAGGTGCCTCCAGCGTTCAAGTAGCCCATC
The DNA here is from genome assembly GCA_026014515.1 of Candidatus Bathyarchaeota archaeon. Lineage (GTDB taxonomy): Archaea > Thermoproteota > Bathyarchaeia > TCS64 > TCS64 > RBG-16-57-9. The sequence continues at coordinate 5,176 of JAOZIG010000529.1, forward strand.
GCTTTACTCCTGTCTTTTGGAGCAGCTGAGCGTGCCGAGTAGCTGTGTGCTGGTGGATGATAGAAGGTGCTGGTGAGGGTCATCAGTACAGCGGATACTACGTACATCCATGGGCTGTAGCTAAAACCAGCGATAAACGCGCCTAGGGCAGCCATTCCTACGCTTGCGGCTATGATCTTTTTTGAGCCAAACCTGTCGCTGATCCATCCTGCGGGTATACTGAAGATTGCTTGGCTTAGGGGTGGGACTGCGGAGATTACCCCGATCTGGAAGTTGTTGAGCATGAAGTCTCTTTTAAGGTCTGGGTAGAGGGTTGACTGCATGTTTCCAGCCGCGTGTACTAATGCGTGTGTGACCACCATCGCCATTATGCCCATGTTAAAGAGGGGGCGTTTATCGTCGGTCTTTTTCTCATCCATCAAATAGGTTCAACTACACAGCCTTGTACCGTTCCATAAATATAATTGGCTCGGTTCCCCGATGACCATAAATACAGTGATGGAAAACCAGAACCCATGAAACAGGGGTTCAACGTAACAGAGTTAACCATCAAAGAATATCACAAGGCACTGATGAATGGTAAGACCACCTGCAGAGAAACAGTCCAAATGTATCATGACAGAATAATTAGACTTGACCCTCAACTTGGCTCAATGGTGGTACTCAACCCAAACATGCTAAAGAGAGCAAACGAACTCGACCAAGAATACAAAGAAACTGGAAAACTCAGACCCCTCCACGGTGTACCCCTCATAGTAAAAGACAACTACGATACCCACGACCTCCAAACAGCTGCTGGGAGCCTAGCAATGAAAGATAGCATCCCGCCTGATGACGCGTATCAGGTTAGAAAACTCAGGGAAGCAGGGGCAATAGTCCTTGGGAAGAGTAACATGGCGGAGTGGGCGTTCAGCCCATATCAGACGGTAAGCAGCATCAAAGGCACCACCCACAACCCCTATGACTTGTCTCGGGTACCAGCGGGCAGTAGCGGTGGAACAGCTGCTGCAGTAGCAGCAAACCTTGGACTAGTTGGGTTAGGCACTGATACTGGGAACAGCATCAGGGGACCAAGCAGTCACTGTTGTCTTGTTGGTATTCGTTCGACCATGGGTTTGACGAGCCGAGACGGTATCATCCCATTGTATCTGAGGAATGATGTTGGTGGACCCATCTGTAGGACGGTTGAGGACGCGGTAAGGGTGCTTGATGTTATCGCGGGTTATGATCCAGATGATCCCGTTACAGAGCAATCAAAGAATAATATGCCAGAATCATACCTTGAGTACCTTAATCCAGATGGGTTGAAAGGTAAACGAATAGGAGTCTTCAGATACTACACTGATCAGGAATCCACAGACCCCGAGATACTGAAGGTATTCGAGAAAGCCCTCAAAGACTTAATAGAAAACGGTGCAACCCTAATCGATCCTTTTGAGGTACCGGATTTTGATGAGTTAACAAGGGATATCTGGTGTAACACTTTCAAACGCGATCTAAACCAGTATCTAGCTACTCTAGAAAATCCATCCTACGAGACGCTTGAAGCTATCTACGAGAGCGGGTTATACTCTGAGTACATCGCTGATCGACTCAAAAACATGGCTAGATCAGACCCAGAGCCCAAATGCGGAGACCTCTACACTGAGCCTAAGAACAAGAAACTCAGAGAAACCATAGTAACTGAGATGGAGAAACACAACCTAGACGCTTTTGTGTACCCTACATGGAGCAATCCTCCACGACTCATAGGTGATATGGAGAGCCCCGCAGGTGATAATAGCCAGAAGATACCTCCACACACTGGTTTACCCGGGTTCACGGTACCCATGGGGTACACCTATGATATGCTACCAGCTGGGTTACAATTAGTTGGTAGACTGTTCAGTGAGCCAACCTTGATTGAGATCGCTTACAGCTACGAGCAAGCAACCAAGCACAGGGTTCCGCCGAGGGGTTTCTAGAACTCCTCAACGGTCTCTGGTTTATATCGACAGTGGAACAACCTGTCTAACTGTTCCACATAGAATTCATTAGATAACTTGACGAGACCATATGTCCACAGCTTCTTGAAGTCAACAACACCCATCATGAGACTGCTGAGATGCTCTATATTCAGTGAGACCTCCACATCATAGCCTTCACCGAGCACAGGTTTTCCGTCAATGAAATGCACGGTGATGGGTCCATTGTTTTCTGGTACAAAGGTATCAGATACATCGAATTTTACACGTACTGATTCACCGTTGAAGCTGTGGTCAGCTAGTTGTTTGAAGAAACGCTCCTTGTCCAGTATCCTGTACATGATACCCACGCCTTGGACGTTGCTTTCTTGGTTGATGAAGAAGATGTGAACCGACTCGTTTCTCGGATCATGAGACACATAATGGAGGTCATCATCAAAGGTCTGGAATATTACCCGGTTCACTTGGTCAAGCTGAGTCTGTAGGAAAGCAAGAAGCCTGCTTAATGCTCTTGGGTTCTCATAGACCATGTACTCTATCTCGATATTCTGCATAAGCGGATGTTCAGGGTAGAGCTTTTTGAAATTGAAGCCAATGAACCCCTCCACGCGGTCACCGTTCCTGTAGCCGACCACCTTGTAGGTATTGATGAACCGCTCGAAGAAGCCCCGTTTCTTATAGATCATGCCATGGGATGCTGAGACATACCTGTTGTAACACTCCAGCAGCGCATCAACATCATCCTCACCCATGAACCCGACACCCAAACGGCTTCCACGAGGCAAATCACAAGGCTTGTAGCTGTACTTGTTGTATTTCCGCCCATACCCGTACCCCATTTTACGATAGAAATCGTGTCTAAAAGGCCAGAGAAGTACAAATGGTGCCCCCATTTCCCAGTAGAGCTTGTGGTAATACTCCATCATCTCCTTGGCTATGTGCTCCTTCTTGTGGGTCAGGTCAACACAGATATTTCCAACGCCTCCCGCGAGCATATCAACGCCGTGTATGTTCATCTTGAAGGTGTGAGTACGCATGGCACCCAGCATTTCATCGTCTCGAAAATAGCCATAATACTGGATGTCGCCCTTCTCGGCTTGGCGCTCCTGCATCCGCTTCGCCCAACCTTCCTCCTTTTCTGGGGTCAAGCCAGTGATCATAGCTGGGTAAGCTTCAAGGCTTAATCGGACATAGGTCTTGAAATCATCTGGTTCTAGGAGTCGGACAAGATTCATGAATATTCAACGGTTATTTGGTAAATAAAATAGTACCACAGGTCTAGTAGGGGAACAAACCTGCGGCTATCCAGCTCAACAACAAGGCATTCAACACAATAGAATATCCAAGTCTACCATTCTTTACACTCCACCATGTGATAAAGACAGAGATCAACAACAAAGGCACGATAGCCATCAAGAACTCCAAGATAAAACCCATGAAACCAGAGACAAACACGGTATCCAGCAAAAAGAAGCCACCATACTGAACAAATAATAACCCACCGAAGAGCCCCAGCTTAGAAACAGCTAGACCCAAAAGGTTTGATGCTTTTTCATGGAACCACATTGCCTCAGAGTAAAAATGCGGCAACATAAACGGTAGATAAGAGAGGAAGGCAATGGAACGTCTAGCAGATAGTGATCTCATGATGGGTACAAGCATTCTGAACCCAAAACCAAAGAAAGTCTCTAACCCACTGCATAAAACATAGGCGATGACAAAGACAAGAACAGCGTAACCAATCTCATTTAGATTGACCTTTGGTAGCGCCAGTTTCTTCCAGAAAACAGATAGAACCAATGTAACAATACCCCAGACTAGCAGCCACCAAGCGATAGAGGCACCAAATATCTGAGGCGGAAAAGGTACAAAGTTTCCAACTAGCATAGCTGGGACAAATGTGATAAACCCAATCAAGCCGTAGACTGCCCCGTTTCTCCAGTTAAACACCGAGACAATGCTTGTTTGTGAGCCAATAGACAAGGCGAACACCAGAGCAGCGATGAAAAACAGGAGACCAAACAGTATCAGTGCCTCCCTATGGAGATACGACGTGGTATGTTTAGTCTCCACTTCGTTGATGGTGTTGAACCAGTCAACTGTTGCATCAACAACAACTGGATCAATGGGCTCCAACAGGTGACTAGTATAAGGCATCAACAGCATCCTCATCGAGGCGCCTTGAGGATCACCTTTCAGAGTATTCAGTTCAATATCGCTGTTGGGGAATGTTATCATAAGGGATTCATTGATCTCATTTGGCGTGAAAAGAACATCATAGCGCCCAATTATTACTAGAGGGTTCCACGGTCTTGAAGGCATAAACCCACCAGAGGAGTTCTGATAAGCGTTTGATCCGATGCCACCACCGATCAAAACGATACCATTCTCGGTTACCCCATGAGAGGCAGCATAATAGACAGCGCCTGCTCCGAGACTGTGTCCTACTAAGCCGATGTGGGTGTTGTTTGAGTATTCAAGCAGATACTCTGCTGACTGTACTACTCCAAGGCTTTGGTCGTTTCCACTGAGAGAACCTGTTGATCTTCCATGCCCAACCAAGTCGATGCTTAATGCAATATACCCATGTTTGGCCAACTCAAGGGCGATACCCGATAACGGCTCCTTACTGTTGGTGATACCGTGTGCGAGTAAGACACATGGAGCATCTTCACGGGGCTCAAGTGGCATGTATAATACACCAGTTATTGTGTTTTCGCTGCTTATGGAGACATCAGTTACCCTGAGTTCTCCATTAGAATTGTTCACCTTATAGGCTCCATACATGCATAGAACCGAGCAAACTAGACAAACAGCCACCAGAATACGTCTATTCACGTAAAAGAAAACAAAGAAGAGGAATAAAAGAGGTTAGATAGGAGCACCCATAGGAGGCTCAGCCGGGGGAGTAAGATTAACCGCATCAGGGTTCTCCTCAAGCTGCTCCAACACGGTATCAAGGTACACGTACTGGGCTATCTGCGCCTCGTCGTCGGTCTCTATCTCGCTTACATGTTCATTCAACTGAACCAGTTTGAAGTAAGCCAAGCTCCTAACCGCTGCAGGTGCCTCCTTGTTCTTCACAAGCTCCACCATATAGTACAACACCACGTTGTTCACGAGACGTTGAAGCTCCTGATGATACGCATCCTCATAGATGGTAAGCCAAGTCGCCTCAAGTAGCCTGTCAACCACATCACCCAACCCGGGTAGGCTCTGGTCTCGGGCATGATACTCAACGAGACGCGCTGCTCGCTCAGGGTGAAGTACCAGTCTGAGGGTCAACCCTGCCGCAGTCTCAGCTGCTGCCAATGGGTCAAAGGTCAATCCGGTTCTTCCGGGGAACAGGTCTTTGGTTTGGTCGAAGTGTTGTGGTCTTGGATGCATCAAGTCTCGTAAGGGTGTAGGTAAGGCGAGTGCCTCTGGTGTGATTGTAGCTAGCAATGAGTCTAGTCCCTTTGCCTGAGTCTCCGCTGGTACCATCTTGGGGTACTCCTGAACATCACCACGAACCTTGTAGTGATAATAGAGTCCACCAAGAACGCTTGCGGCTGCCTCAAGCTGGAACCTGTGGAAGAGATAAGTTGTCACCAACGGCTCCTCCATCCTCGCTAAAGGAGTGCCAAACTGGACACGGTGCTCTCCAAAGTTCTCAAGTGCTATCTTACGAACCTTCATCATACGATCCAGTTCGTCTATTGGATCAATTCCTGTGATCCAGTAAGCCGCGTATGGGCTTGCGCTTCCGGGTCCAGCGTCCCTGCTAGGTTGGAATAGTAATCCACGGCTAAACGCATCATTGAGTAGCTTATCTAGCGCTTTATCCTCGTCAACATCTTCTGGGTAATCCTGATACCCGTACTCAACGCTGACTAGGTCCCATTCCCCTAAGCCGGTCTCATATGCTTCACTGAGGTCAAGCTTACCATCCTTCTCCTGCACAAGCATTGATGGATAGTCCATGACACTGGCTCTGCCATTGATGTTACTCGCATAATTGTGACCTAGTCCAATGGTGTGTCCAACCTCGTGTACGCTGAGCTGTCTAATGCGCGCCAAAGCCATCTCCATAGCCTCATCAGTGTTATCACCGTCCTCACGATACTCACCCATCAAACCCATGGCGATCATGAAATCTTGCCTGATTCTGAGGCTGCCTAGGCTCACGTGTCCCTTGATTATCTCACCGGTGCGTGGGTCACGTATGGTCATGCCGTAGCTCCAGCCCCGGGTGCTCCTGTGAACCCAGTTAATCACGTTATACCTGACATCCATGGGATCAACATCATCAGGAAGAACCTCACACCTGAAGGCATCCTTGTATCCAATATGCTCAAAGGCAATATTCCACCACCTGCACCCCTCAACCAAAGCAGACCTTATGGGCTCGGGTACACCAGGGTCCACGTAGTAGATTATTGGCTCCACTGGTTCACTCACCTCAGCCGTGGGGTCTTTTTTGTTGAGTCTGTGTCTGCAGATGTATCGTTTCTCCAGTGGCTCGTTGAATGGTGTCGCGTAGTCGTTGTAGTTGACGCTGAAGTAGCTGCTTCTGATATCAAACCGTCTTGGCTTGTAGTCATCGTCTGGTAGCTCGATGAAGCTGTGATGTTGTCTAGCTGAGATATTCAATGGGTCTGGTGCGACGCTTTTGAGCCAGTCTCCCGGGTTCTTTCCCTTGTAGGTGAGTATTGCCTCGAACTCTGTGTTCTTTGGGAAGTTTTTTGTCGCTGGGAGATATATGGCACAGCGGTCTGGGTCTAGCTCGTATTCGCCTTGTTCTTTCTCTTTGAGGCGTTGAGCTACCAGTTTTGCGTCCCTTAGCAGGAAATCAGTGACGTCAACAAGTACCTTTGAGTTTTCCTCTGCTTCTACCTTGAAGCCGCCGATCACTGATTTTGCGAAGGCGTCATCCACTGCCTCACGTTCCTTGGGGTTACTGCTTTCAGCCCTGTACCCGTAGTTTACCTGTGTTAGCAGTATCCGTGGTCCGATGCGCTGGAACTTTACTATCTTGGTGTCTCCTAGCTGGTTCCTGTCTAAGCCTATGTCGTTGCTGCCGAGGCCGGCTTTGAGGCTGTTGACGTAGAGAAACTCTTCTTCAAACCTGTCGATTTCTAGCCAGATTTTACCTTTTTTCTGGTCCCAGTAGTAGTTGAAGTATCCCGGATGTTTTTCCATTTCCTCAGTGAACCCGGTTATGGTCTGGGGTTCACATGGTGTTTTCTCATCCAAATCTATTCACATCTAGTTCGTGGATAGAGGTAAAAAACAATCGACCAGAACTTGTGGAACATGGTTCCTTAGCATGATTCGCGGATATACTTAGTTATTGGGGTTAGATTTTCCTTATTAACACTATACACCTGCTTCAATTATGCCCTACAGATCGCTGTTCCACAGATCACTGGACGTATTGACATGCGTCTACAACCACGAGACACAGGTTGAAGCAATATGTCAACAACTAGGCTTGGGACCAAACCATGTCGAGGAATTGATCAGTAAGCTCACAGAGTGGGAGCTTCTCGTAGCATACTCTTCTGAGCTTACGGTGTCTGAGAGGGGCAAGAACGTCTTATCGTTTTACCATAACTACTCAGAGGCGTTACGGGTAACACCAATGATCAGAGCAAGTGTCCCAGATTATTAGCCCGTCTTGTGGATGGTGTTAAATTTTCTTTCAACAGAGTACAGCCCATGATTAGGGCTGTAATATTTGATTTCGGGGGCACACTGGCGAAGACAAGTACCCCATGGGATACAGTCAGCAACAGGATAGCCGAACGACTGGAGTACGAGGACATCAAGATTGACCCAGTTGACTTGGAAGAGGCCATAAACGAGACCATAGAGTACAGGTACCAGCACCATCAGCTTGGGCTGGAACTCGACTCATACCAGTTCTTCAACCACGCACTTGGAAAAATGGAATACAACGTACCAGTTGACATCACAGATGAGCTTGAGCAGATGGTCTACGAGGAAGGCTACGTCAGCTTCGCTGAAAACCTAGAAGAAGTACTCATGAATCTATCAGAAGAATACATGCTCGCGTTACTCAGCAACGCGTGGCTAGAAGCGCCCAGACAATTACTCAGAGACCATGGATACGGGCGCTGGTTCAAGGCACTGATATGCAGCTATGATATTGGAATACCTAAACCAGACCCAAGGATATTCCGACACACAGTAGACTTGTTAGGGGTTCACCCACAGGAGGCTGTTATGGTAGGAGACAGTCTTGAAGCGGATATTAAAGGCGCCTTGGGTGCTGGTTTGCAGGCGGTTCTCATTGATGACGGGTTCAGTGACTGGGGTGGCCCTAAGATTATGGAGTTAAGCGAGTTACCTGACCTGCTTCACTCCATGGATGTGTAGCCTCTGGATACACACATACCGTTTTCATTACAACGGTCTTGATTTTGAAAGTGAAGAAACGTGTACAGTAGTGAGGCAGCGGTAGAAGTATTTGAGTATGAGCCAGAAAGTCAGGGATCTGAGGATGACCTCGATAGAAGAAGCATGATATTCAAGGCTTTAGCTGATCCAAACCGTTTGAAGATATTGTACCTATTGATGGATGGCGAGAAATGCGTCTCTGAGCTACTACCCTTCTTCGAGATACTTCAGCCGACAGTAAGCGTCCATCTTCTCCAACTACAGGACATCGGGTTGCTTGATGTACGCAGGGATGGAAGAAAACGCCTCTACAGACTCGCAGATGAAAGAATTCTCTATGAGATAGACAAGTTCTGCGAAAAAATCTGGTAAAATAATTATAAAGGGGTTTAGAAGACGGGTCCACCGTCTTTCTCAAGTAGCCTTGCCCAGTTCTCGTCAACCCAGCCCTGAATATCATCAACCTCATCATCAGTGATGTGGCGGAATCTACCCTGACTACGAAGTACATCCTTTACAGGCTTCAGCTCCTTGGGTTTGAGACTCAGCTTCAGCGTACCCTCGGTGACCTCATAGAGAGGCCAGAGACCGCTAAGGACCATGTCCTTGGCTACCTTTACGCTGTATCGTGGGTCAAAGCGCCATCCTGTTGGGCATGGTGCTGACACCTGTATGAACCTGAATCCCTTGACTGGCTTGGCGTAGCTTAGCTTACCGATAAAGTCCTCTGGGTATGCGACGCTTGCGGTTGCCGTATATGGTACCCTGTGCATGGCTACGAGGAGTGGTAGGGGCTTTTTCTGCTCCTTCTTTCCTCGGCTGAACTCACCTAGGGGTGTGGTGGTTGTGGTAGCGTACTTTGTGGTAGCGCTGCTCCTCTGTCCACCTGTATTCATGTATGCCTCGTTGTCGTAACAGACCCATAAGAAGTCCTCGTCACGCTCAGCTGCTGCTGATAATCCTTGGAATCCGATGTCTGTGGTTCCGCCGTCACCGACGATACCCACGACACGAATGTCATCGCGTTCAGTGCGTTTGAATGCACGTGCGAAGCCTGTCATCATGGCTCCTGCGCCTTCAAATATCTCGCCGTAGAAGGCTGGTTGGTTGATGTTGCCGAATGCTGGTCCACAGCATGCGACTTCCTGTCTAACCATGTCTTTGCCGATTACTTTGGCGACGATTCTTGCGACTATGCTTCCTGCGCAGCCTTGGCATGCGCTGTTGGCTGGTGTGATGAACTCGACGTCATCTAGTTTGTTTAGTGGTATTGGTTTGCTCATCTTGTTTTCCTCCTACGCCCACTCCACTATCGGTGATACCTTCTCGCCATTGGCGGCTTTTAGAGTCTTCTCAGCCATACGCTTCAAGTCCTCGACGCGCACCTCTTTTCCCCTCATTCCTGCATGGAAGTTTAGGGTTACTGGGCGCTCGTCAACATCGTAGATTGCGTGGCGTAGCTCTGTGAAGGTGATTCCTCCAAGGGTTCCTGTTGATACGTTTCTATCGATGACACCCATTGCTTTGGCGTAGCCTGCGATGCGCTGGAAGTCGTCGTCTGGGAATGGTTTGAAGCTCTTGATTGAGACCAAGCCGATCTTCTTTCCGTCTTTCTGCATCTGGTCGATGGCTGTCTTGGCGGTTGAGCCAATTGTGCCCATGGCGACTAGTACAGCGTCAACGTTTTCACACTTGTACTCCTCAACCAATCCGTTACCATAGCTTCTGCCGAACCATTTCTCGAAATCAGCGTTAACTTCCTTGATTACGGTCTTGGCGTCCATGGCTGCCTGCTGCTGGTCCTTCCAGACCTTCTGGGGGTCTACGAAGGGGTTCCACAACTCACCAACGATCTTCTGGGACTCTGCTAGTTCCTCAGGGTACATTGGGATTGGGCGCTTGTATGGTGGCAGGAATGCGTCTACCTCTTCCTGTGCTGGGATTTCTACTGGCTCAGATGTATAGCTGAGGATGTAGCCGTCTCCCGCGAAGATGGTTGGTAGTCTGACCCTTGGGTCTTCTGCGATCTTAAAGCTCATGATACCAGTGTCTAGTAGCTCTTGGCTGTTCTGGCACTCTAGCATAAGCCATCCTGTGTCTCGCTGGCTCATGGTGTCCATCTGGTCTGGCTGCATGCCCTTTGTTGACCTGTGTATGACTGCCATGACTAGTGGGAGTCTTGCCCAGCTTGTCATGTGGAGTGGGTGGTGCATGTAGAGCAAGCCTGGTCCGCTTGTGGCTGTGAAGCTTCTGACGGTTGTGCTTGCTGTGATGGCTGATGCCTGACAGCTTAGCTCGCCCTCCATTGTAACGTACTCTGCGTCGATCTCGCCTGATGCGATCATGTCTGCTAGGTACTGGACGATGGTTGTCTGGGGTGTGATGGGGAAGGCGCTGATGTATTCTACGCGTGCTAGCTTAGCTGCGTATGCTACTGCCTTGTTTCCTACCATTACTTCGAATTTCTTTGCCATATCATGCTCCTCCTATAGGGTCTCCTGTACGAACTCAATCGCCTTGACTGGACACTCCTCTACACAGATACCGCAACCCTTGCAGTACTGGTAGTTGATGTCTGCCTTGCCGTCAACCATGCTAATGGCTACCTCTGGACAGAGTATGTAGCAGCGCTTGCATCCGATGCACTTTTCTTTATCTAGCTGGGGTGTGAATACCCTCCAACTGGATACGTCGCGTTCTCCCTTCTTCACCTCAACCTTCTGAGGTGGTAGGTCGCTAACGTCCTCAGGCATGTTTGCCTCTTCGTATGCTCTTCTTACGGCGTTTATGTTCATCTCAGCGATTCTTCCGCTCCACTGCTCGCTAATCGCTTTCTCGATGCTCTCAAGACTTACTGAGCCTGTTACCTTGGCGAATGCGCCTAGGATGGCTGTGTTTGTGATTGGGCGTCCAATGGTCTCTAGGGCGATGTTTGTGGCGTCTACGGTGGCTACCTTGAAGTCGCCTCCGAGTCCTGTCTCTCTTCCCTTATGTGGGTGGTTAATGAGAACAATGCCGCCTTTCTTCAGTCCCTCAGTGACTGGAACGCTCTTACCGAGTAGAGGGTCAAGGACAATTACCATGTCTGGCTCATGGACTAGGTCACGCTCGTTGATACGTTCCTCGCCTACGCGGAGGAAGCTTACGACTGGTGCTCCTCGTCTCTCTGTTCCATACATGGGGATTCCTTGAGTGAATTTTCCCTCATAGTATAGGGCAGTGGCTAGGATTCTGGTGCCTGTGACGGCTCCTTGTCCTCCCCTGCCGTGGAATCTTATTTCCATCAAATTAGTTTACACCTATTTGAAACGAGGATAGGTTCCTGTCGCTAAGTTATATGCTTTGGCAATTATTTCTGAGACTAGTAAAATCAATATTTATTGAATAACCCATTTTTTAAAGACAAACAAAGCATCATAATATTATGAAATTCAAACACGCAGCAAAATTAGACGAAATTGCATCCAAAGCAATGGAAAAATCCTCAGCACCCGGGGCAAGCATCGCTTTAATCAAGGATGGGGAGATCGTTTACAAGAAGGGTTACGGGGCACGTAACATAGCGTCGAATACCCCTGCTACTGCTGATACCTTGTATGGGATTGGCAGTTGCACGAAGTCGTTTATCTGTCTGGCTACCATGATGCAGGTTCTGGAAGGAAAAATCACGGTGGATACACCCATCAGGGATCACTTGCCTGTTGAGGTAGGTTTCAAGGACTCACCCATCACAGTAAAGAGCCTCATGAGCCACAGCTCAGGGTTCCCCAGCTTGGGCACCGCTGATGTCATGATAGCCAAGATGAGTCTCGGCGGACACTCCATACCGTTGACCAGTGAGGATGATTTCTATAGTTTCCTGAATAATGCAGGGGATCGATTGGATGCTAAGCCTAGGGAAAGGTACTACTATCTGAACGCTGGGTACACCTTGCTTGGGTTGCTACTTGAGGAGCTAGAGGGGGAACAGTTGGAGAATATTCTGAGAAAACGTATCTGGGAGCCCCTTGGCATGAAGAGAACGACGCTAATGAAGGATAAGTTCACAGCAGATGAAGATAGGATGACCGCCTACGTGAAGAACCCAGAAGGCAAAGTAGTGCAGTCAGAGCATCCGTTCCATGAGTTAATCTATGCCCCCGGCGGCATACTCAGCAGCGTTGTCGAGTCATGCAGCTACTTGAACATGTATCTGGGTAACTCGGAGCCATTGATTGATGAAGATTTGATGGCGGAGATGGTGATGATTCACAGTCCTCGTCCATCAACCATCTTCGGAGAAGGAGGATACGGTTACGGATGGGGCGTGATGGAGTTCAACGGCGAGACCATGATAACCCATACAGGCAGCACTGGCGTGAGTGGAGCAAACTATCTGTTTGTTCCTGAGCGTAACATCGGAGTAGCTTA
>JAOZIG010000365.1 GCA_026014515.1 Candidatus Bathyarchaeota archaeon
TACAGAAGCTATGTTGTGCTAAGATACATGCATGCGCCCAAACTGGACCAGATTTGGAGCAGGCTAAGTAATGACTACTTCCCACCAAATCTCCTCACGTGTATTGAGGTGAGTAAGGGCTCAGATTATGTGTTTAGTTTGTTTAGTGAGAAGATGGGTGATTATTGTTTGATAGAGGCGCTTGAGGAGTACAAGTGCATGAAGGACCGTGAAGCCCAGAGCTACATGGTTTAACTTGTTAGCGATAATCGAATATCGCCCAATTATATGGGTTTAGAGTTGAGTCCAGAAGATATACAGGCACATTGCTAATATTATAAGCGCTAAAAACAATGCGATATACCCATTTTTATCCCCATCGTCTATGGCAGTACCGCCCCAACTACCTGCAGCCAACGCGATAAACATGTCTATAATTGCAACAGCAAGCATCTCGGTTTGTGTGACGGGTATGAAAAACGTCGCGACCCCGATTAACCCCATTATAATACCCATATAACCTACCCCCGTATGCTTTCCCTGATCGATCTCCTCTATTGTTGACATATCCTCTGAGTAATCAGGTGCATGTTGTGTTTTGGTGGTCCCTTTTTCGGGTTCAGTGAAGAGTGTGGCTGTATCTTGTTCTTCAGTGGAGGTACGCTGTGGTTTGGCGGGGGTAAACACTGCTCCACAGTATGGGCAGAAACTGTCATCTGGTTCTAGTTCTGCGCCACATTTGCGACAAAAAGGCATTTCATGTCCTTCTTTTTTCTCGTTATCTCGTAGTTTGATTTATCGATATTTAACACTTATTCATATAGTGTCCCTCTCTCCCGTTAAAATTTAATCTCTCAATGTATTCATACTACCCTGACAGCCTATGCACTTCGATACCCTTGTAGATACATATCAACGTCTTGAAGCCATCACTGGACGCCTAGAAATGACGGACATACTCACAGAGCTATTCAAACAAGCCACCAGCGAGGAGATAGACAAGATAATCTATCTAACACAGGGCAAGATACACCCCGACTGGAAGGGAGAGCCAGAGATCGGTATGGCTGAGAAGATGGTCATAGAGACCCTCACACGTGTAACTGGATTGAAAAAGACAACCGTGGAGACCATGGTTCAGGAGATGGGTGACATTGGTTTAGCAGCTGAGGAAGCCATGAAAAAGAAGAAACAAAAAGGCTTCTTCAAAAAAGACCTCACAGTCTCTGATATCTATCAAGGATTAGATGCGATAGCACGACGTGAGGGCACGGGAAGCGCGAAACAGAAGATGGATGGCTTGGGAAGCCTGCTTGCTGACGCATCACCCCTTGGAGCACGATATCTGAGCCGTATGGTGGAGGGTAAGCTTAGACTCGGTATAGGCGATATGACCATATTAGACGCATTAGCACAGGCTTACACCGATTCTAAACAGAACAGACCTATCCTAGAAAGAGCCTACAACCTGAGCAGTGACCTAGGAACCGTAGCTGTTACACTGGTTGAGGATGGTTTGGACCGTGTCGATCACTTCCACGTACGAGTAGGGTATCCCATACGGGTAATGGCAGCTCAGAGACTTAGTACAGCTGAAGAGGTTATCGAGAAACTGGAGGGTCATTGTTCTGCTGAGTTCAAGCTGGATGGCGAACGATTCCAGATACACAAGAACGGTGATAAGGTCCAGATATACAGTAGACGTCTTGAAAACATCACCTACATGTATCCTGACGCTGTGGCGATGACCCTGAAACAGGTACAAGCTGAACAGGCTATAATTGAGGGTGAGGCTGTTGCTTATGACGCTGATACTGGTGATGATCTTACATTCCAGACCTTGATGCAGAGACGGCGGAAGCATGGTATCGAGGAGATGATGAAACAGATACCAGTACGAGTCTACCTGTTTGACTGTCTATTTGACGGCGAAGACCTTACGTTAACTGCTTATCCTCAACGCATCAAACGCCTAGAAGCTATCACAAACCAAACCAACGACTTCAAACTCGTAGAACGTCTGGAGACCAATGACCCAGATGAGCTAGACAGGTTTTTCCAGCTAGCCATCAGCGAGGGCACAGAGGGCTTGGTTGTAAAGTCTACGGCTGATGACTCAATATACCGCGCTGGCGCTCGATCATGGCTCTGGGTCAAGCTCAAACGGAGCTATCAGAGCAAGATGCAGGACCATGTTGATCTTGCAGTAATTGGCGCCTTGTATGGTAGAGGTAGAAGAGCAGGAAGCTATGGTGCCTTGCTTGTAGCAGCATATGACCCGGAGGAGGATATGTATCGTAGTGTCTGTAAAGTAGGTAGCGGCTTCACTGATGAGAACCTTGAGGAGATGCCAAGCAGGCTTGATGAGTATAGGATGGATCATAAGCCGGTTAATGTGGATAGTCTCATGGAGCCTGATGTCTGGTTTGAGCCCGTGGTGGTGATCGAGGTATTAGGAGACGAGATAACCCTGAGCCCAAACCATAAAGCAGCTTATAACGAGCTTCGCGAGGGATCAGGTTTGGCTATCAGGTTCCCGCGTTTTACTCGTTGGCGTGACGACAAGAGCGCTGATGAATCTACGCAGGTCTCGGAGATCGTGGATATGTATAATGCTCAACTGAAAACTGTTTAGCAACAAATATACGTATCCAGCTAATCTTATGCCTCTATGCACGACGATTTGCTCAAAAAAATAGACCATGACTACACGGTCAAGAAGCTGGAAGAGATGATAGCCATCCCCAGCGTCGTGAAGGAAGAAAAAGAACTAGCCCACTACCTACAGGATGAGCTAGAAAAACTAGGATTAGAAACAGAGCTACACATGGTGGAGCCGGGAAGGCCCAACATCTATGGAAGGCTCAAGGGAGCAAAACCGGGTAAGAGGCTCAACTACGGAGGACACATGGACACGGTGCCCGTCGTGCCAGGCTGGGAAACAGACCCATTCAAACCAGTAAAGAAGGATGGAAACATCTACGGCTTAGGCGCTAATGATATGAAGGCTGGACTAGCCTGCGCCCTCAGCATGCTCAAGGCTTTCGCTGACAGCAGCTACCAGTTCAACGGTGAGCTAAGTTTCGCAGGCGTCATCGATGAGGAGGCTTACGGTGAAGGAGCCAAGGCCATGCTCAAGACCGACTGGGGTAAGGTAGACGCCATCGTGTTGGGTGAACCAAGCACAGGCGAACCAGACAACCCCACACCTCTAGGCATCACAGGCAAAGTGCTCTATGATATCTATGTCTACGGTAAGGCTGCCCACGGGTTCCACCCACAGGCAGGCATCAACGCCGTCGAACAAGCAGGAATCATCCTAGCCAACCTACCTAAACTCAAGATAGCAGAGAAAGAAGGCTTCCAAGGCAACTATAGTACGTTGAAGATCGAGGGAGGATACAAGGTCTACAGCGTAGTAGTACCCGCAGAGTGTAGGTTCGAGGTAAACAGGCTCACTGTTCCTGGTGAAACCGTTGAGGGTGTCATCAAGGATATGGAGGACTTGATTGCATCACTGAACCTTGATGTCGAGGTTGAGGTAAAGACTAAACCCCCACTCTACGCATCATATGTCTTGGATAAGGAGACGCCTTTCGTGAAGGTGTTTGATGAGACATTCAGGGATGTGGTGGGTCATGAGTGCGTCTACGAGTATAGCAGCAGTATCACTGATGCCAATACATTCACAGGTGAAGGCGGCATACCCGCGATGCATCTTGGACCCTATGCAGGGGGTACACATCAGAAGAACGAGTACACCAAGCTGGATACTATTCCACCAGTTACAAAGGTCTATACTGAGCTTGCCGCTCGGTATCTCTCATAATAAGGTTAGATGGAGAAAACCTTTGAAACTATCTTCCATCCATCACTGAACTTGTACAGTAGCATATAGTCTGTTGAGAAGTATTCACCATTCTTGTGTACATCCATCTTGATGACAGCAGCATACTTGTGGTAATCAACAAGGTGCCACTTGTAGGTGGTCTCTCCAGCCCACATGTCTGGGTTGGCCTTCTTCATCTCTTCTAGTCTTGGAAGCCAGTCGTCAATGCTTATCTTTGTCATCTGGTCGTTGTTGAGTACAAGCATCTTGAAGTCTGGGTGGAAACCCGATCTGATGGTTTCCTCGTCTTGTGTGGTGTGTATTCCCTCGATGTATGCCTTCTCAAGAACCTGTTTGATCTCATCTACAGTGTCCATGGGTGGGCTGAGCTTTGTTTAACCTATAAGTGTTCTTAAAAATTGGTGCTGAGGCTTCAGTATTCTTTCGACAAGGATTCAAATACCAAAAAGACCGCATTGAATCCATGATTGACGCTATTCTGAAGCACTTGGATGATAAATACACGATAAAACTCAGCGAAGAAATGATCGCCATCCCATCCGTAACGGGTGACGAGGAAGCCCTAGCCCACTACATCAAGGAAAAACTAGATAGCTATGGGATGAAAACCGAGCTACAGTACGTTGCTGACGGCAGACCAAACATCTACGGCACCATGGACTGGGGAAAACCCGGAAAACGCCTCAACTACAACGCCCACACAGACACTGTGCCAGCGGGTGATGACTGGCTGACAGACCCATTCAAGGCAGAGATCAAGGAGGGTAAACTCTATGGACGTGGAGCATGCGACATGAAAACAGGCATAGCATGCAGCCTCAACATGATCAAGGCAGTAGCTGATTCCGGTGTCGAACTGAAAGGAGAGCTTAGCTTCAGTGGGGTAGTGGACCAAGAAGCCACTGATATCGGCGCTTGGGGGATGATGGAGATACCCAAGTGGAGAAGCCTCGATGGAGTAGTACTCACCTATAGCTACTGTGGCGACGAGACCAAGCCAATCCCCCTAGGTCTTACAGGAAAAATCCTCTACAATGTCAAGGTAAAAGGCAAGGCTGCCCATGGCTTCAGACCCCACCTAGGAGTAAACGCAGTAGAGGACGCGGCAAAGATCATAGCGAATCTCGACAAGCTAAACCTAATGGAGCATCCCAACTTCGGAAAGGGCACCCTATGCACCTTGAAGACTGAGGGCGGATACGAGAAGTACAGTATCGTTATCCCCGAGAACGCTCGTTTTGAGGTAAACAGACTTCTTGTGCCCGGGGAGTCAATTGAGTATGCTTTGGATGATATGGGGAAGCTGGTTGATAGCCTTGAACTGAAGTCTAAGGTGGATGTGGGTGTCAAGCCGCCGAAGTATGAGCCGTATATCTGTGAGAAGGATGAGCCTTTGATGCAGGCACTCGATAAAGTGTATCAACAGGTGATGGGTCGGGAGCCTCTCTACGAGTACGCATACGGTATCACTAATGCCAACATATTCCAAGGCGAACAAGGAATCCCATGCATACACATCGGGCCTCAACGGGGAGGAGCGCATCAGCCAAACGAGCATGTGAAGCTTGAGTGGTTGCCACCGGTTTCTGAGATGTACGCTAGGATCGCTTACGATTACCTTTCCTAGTTTTATACATCCTCTGTATCCTTTTTTGCATGATATCCGAAGCCATACGCAGACTAGACGACTCCTATACTCGAAGACTTACCGAGGAAATGATCAAGATACCCAGCGTGGTAGGTGAGGAGGCCGAGTTAGCCGAATACATACGACAAGAGCTTGAACGCCTAGGAATGCAGACAACAGAACACATGGTAAAACCAAACAGACCAAACATCTACGGAAAACTAGAGATGGGTGAAGGAAAGCGCCTAAACTTCAATGGACACACAGACACAGTACCCGTAGTCGCTGGATGGGATACCGACCCATTTACACCTGTCCAGAAGGGCGATAAACTGCATGGCTTAGGCAGCTGTGACATGAAGGCAGGCATAGCCTGCACTCTCAACATGGTAAGGGCAATCGTTGACAGCGGAGCCGAGTTCAAGGGCGAGTTAAGCGTTAGCGCTGTAATAGATGAGGAAGCCATGGGTGAAGGGGCTAAGGCGATGCTGGAGACAGAGTATGGTAATGTTGATGCCTGTGTATTGGCTGAGCCGTATCCAGCTGATGAGTCCAAGCCTGTACCCCTCGGCATAGTGGGGAAGCTTCTCTACGATATTCATGTGCATGGCGTAGCAGCCCACGGTTTTAGACCAGAAGACGGAGTAAACGCAGTCGAAGACGCGGGACGCATACTGGCAAACCTACACAGACTAGAACTAAAAACACACCCAAAATTCGACAAGGGCAACTATAGCACATTGAAGATTGAGGGCGGGTATGATGTTTACTCTGTTCTTGTCCCTGCCTACTGTAGGTTTGAGGTGAATCGCTTGATTGTGCCCGGTGAGACCGTTGATGGAGCCATCGAGGATATGGAGAAACTCATCGAATCACTAAACCTAGAGTCAAGGGTCGATGTGAAGATCAAGCCACCCATGTATGAGAGCTATGAGATGAACCCAGAGGAACCCATACTGAAGCTATTCCACGAGATATACACCGAGGTCATGGGTGTAGAACCCCTCTACCAGTACAGCAAGAGCATCACAGACGCAAATACATTAGCTGGAATCGGAGGCATCCCTTGTCTGCATCTTGGACCAAAAAGAGGTGACACCCACAAGGCTAACGAGTACGTACCCCTGAGCTGGCTTCCACCAGTCAGCGAGATGTATACCCGGGTAGCTCTCAGCTACCTCAACCAGTAACTGTTTTCTCTACAATATAGAGAAAACTGATTCTAGCTCCCATTCCGCCGAGGGTGAAGTGGGGGTGGACGTTGGGGATTATGGAGACTACTTCTCCTTTGAGTCTGTTGAGGAAGTCTTCGAGAGCTTGTTGGTCTCTGGACATCCTGATATCAAATCTGTGAACCTTGTATTTCATATTGTATTTGTTAAGTTTGACTGGATATATGTTCTGGGCTTGGGTATAGATTTTAAGTAGGTTCTGCTTTTTTGGGGTGATAAAAGTTGCCAGAAGAAGCATCATACAAGGATTTCAAGAAACTAGATATCAGAATAGGTACTATACAATCCTGTGAGAAGGTAGAAGGCTCTGATAAGCTATACAGGCTCAAGGTAGACTGTGGAGAAGAGGCGCTAAGACAGATACTCAGCAGCCTTGTGGATTATTACAGCGCAGAAGAGTTGGTGGGTAAAGTAATCCCCGTGATAGTCAACCTCAAGCCAGCTAAGATATTCGGTGAGATGAGTTACGGTATGCTGTTAGCCGCTGAGATAGATGACAAATGCGTGCTGCTCACAACTGACAAACCGATTGAGAACGGCGCAAAGATAACTTAACACTGTTACTATCTTTGATATTTTGTCTAACCGATATATCCTATACCGCCTTCTACTATGGCGTATAATTCCCCGCTAATTGGATCGATTATCGCGTTAATATTTCTACGAGGATTAGCCCCCGGAGGATCAATCCATGTACCTACCTGCCACATATACTTACCTTGGTACTCAGAAGTCTGGTCACGAATTATACCAGTATTACCAATTCCAGCCCAGATACCATAAGGTTCATCAGAAATACCCGCATTAATAGCAATCTCCCTAGCCTCCTCCTCAGTCACAGTAAAAGGTTGAAGATTACCCTCGACAGGCAGATAATGTTCACCATCAGTCAGGTTCCAATCCTGATCAAAGAACAGATAGAGGGTCTGATTCCCGGTATAGTTACCTACAGTTATATGGTATATCCAAGTAGCGACGTATGTATCACTCACCTGACCTGGACGATACTCAACAAACGGGTCAGAATAGTATTGTTCATAATAATCCTCCCCAGCCTTCGACACTATGAAACTCTTAGCGATAGTAAGAGGGTCATGTATCTCAGTTTGATTGATGTCGCTTGGAAATAGCATCGTATAATGTGTTCCATCTTGTGCAAGGTAATCATAGGCGTCTCCGTAGAAATACACGGATTCACCGTCTATGAGGCTCTGATCTTTCAGATATGATTCGAACTCGTATCCTCTGTCTAATAGATAGTAGACCTTCGGTGGATTAGTGTCTGTTACAGTTAATGTTCTTACGTCTTCTATGCCAAGTGATACTGACTGGTATCTGCTGTGTACACTTCGAGCAACCACAATTAGAGGGATTTTACTAGTTCCTATGACTCCCTGTTGAACCTCTTGATACTTGAAGAGATCCTGAACGGGAAGATAGCTAAATGTACCCAACCACCGTTTAAGCCATCTAGGTGTTAAGCCAAGGTTTGTAAGGTCACGAGCATACACGAGCTCAGAAGCGGAAGCTGCGCCTGCCCCCAATCCTTTAACCTGAGAACTGAACGTAATCGTTTCATCTATGGAGGATGCTATTCCTTCCAGAGTAATCGTCAGTCCAAGATTCTTCAAATTAGTAGCCAAGTCAAGGTACTCAGTTGACTCTGAGTCACCAATAAAGCCTAAACTCGATACTGGAACATTTTCACTTCTAACATTGACTTTCTCTGATTCTCCGGGTGCTAACTCAAGGGTATGAATGGGATATGTTGCGTTCCAAACTGTGTCCCGACCAATGCCGTTGAAGCATAGTTGAAGGTTCGATAGTACGAGGTTTGATTGTCCTGTATTCGATACATTGAGGTTGACGCCGTATTGATAGGAATTTGATGAGTTAAGATAGGTAATCCATTCATTGATTAGCTCAAAGTTGACATCTTGAATTTCCTTTTCATCTTGTCTTGCATTCCAATTCTTAACGGCTACTCCATAAATTATCGTAATGCCAAGAATGGTAAGTATCGCACCGTATAATATCTGGCGCCTCGTAAACATGTTGTAGATTTATTATTGAAAATGAATATAAAACCAAGTTTTCGAACAATGGAATTTTTATCCGTCAAGGTTTCTTGATGAAATAAACAATAATAAAATGTCCTAAACGAGTTTGTTATGCTGTTAGAAATTCTATCTACTTTTACGGAGATTAGATTAGAACACGTGTATTTTATGACATATTTCCCGCTGAGATGACCATTAGTGCTAATATTAGGTTGATCGCCCAACTAGAGTAATCATCTAATTTTAGTGAAATTATTGAGGATGTGATTAATAGGAAAAAAGCTGTTCCTTGGAGTAATAACAGGTTTTTTTCTTGCATTCTAGTATTTCCTCAAATATGGAACGAGTGTATGAATATATAGTTAATCCAAATAGTTTATAGAAGATATTGAGAAATATAGAGTAAATGACAGTGTTTATTATCATCTGAGATTAATTCATTTCAGGTGTTAATAGTGGTCGAATTATCCTTAATCAGAGACTTCCTAGCATGCTTTGGAGTCATAGCTGGATTCAGCTACTATGTCTTAACTGTAAGGGCCTCACAGAATAACATGAGGCGCACACTTGAAACAAGGCAGATCAGCCTCATTGACAATATAGTTACCCGAAGTATGGGTGAACATGGGTTTAGGAATTTTTTCGAGCTTATGAGATACGAGTGGACTGATTATGCCGACTTTGAGAAAAAGTATGGTTCGGAGAATAATGTGGAAGCTACTGCCAAGAGGTTCGCGGTGTGGCAAGATTATAATTTAATTGGGTTGATGCTCCGTAAGGGATTGGTAGAATCCGATGATCTCTTTGACATGGGTGTACAAGGCGTGATATTTCTCTGGGAGAAATATAGACCAATCATAGAAGAGGAAAGGAATAGATACCTAGGTCAGAACTTCCTAAAGGATTTTGAGTATTTAGCAGGTGAGATGTTGAAAGTAGTACAAAAAAGAGAATCAACATATGTTGTACCAGAAACACTCGACAAATACGTTCCAGACCCATGAACTTACATAAGCCCCTGTTATGCCATGAAACATTCTGTTTAAATGGTTTATAACATGGGGTGAAAACTATGAATTATGAACAAATTATCCCCAGAACAACATCAGGAACTACTACAAACATTAAGCACACGTTTCGGGGAAAACATGAACCGTCATGAAAAACTTGAATGGCAAAAAGTGCAGGTAAAGCTGGAGACTCATCCAGAAAAAATGTGGTCGCTGAATGAGATGGAGCGAACAGGCGGAGAACCTGATATCGTAGGCTATGATGAAAAGACTGACGAATACATCTTTTATGATTGTTCAGAACAAAGCCCTGAAGGTCGCCGTAACGTATGTTATGACCAAGAAGCTCAAGCTGAGAGGGAACGAAAAGGAGTGCATCCAGCAGGTAACGTTATGGAAATGGCGGATGCATTGGGTGTTGAGGTTTTAACCGAAGAACAGTATCGCTTGTTACAGAAGCTTGGAGAATTTGATACCAAGACCCAGAGTTGGATAAAAACGCCTTCAGATATTAGAAAACTCGGTGGGGCCATCTTTGCTGATCGCCGTTATGGCCATGTCTTTGTGTATCATAACAGCGCGCCTTCATTCTACAGTGTTAGAGGCTTCCGTGGCTCTTTGAGAGTCTAAGCTTTGTTCCGATTCCAGTCCTTTTCTAGATATTCGTAATGTTTGTGTCCTCAAAGAGTAATGGTGCGTAATCGAGTTGGTTTTTCTCTAATTCGCGGGTTTCATCTAGGTATTTTAGGTACTCTACTTTTTCATTAACCGCTTTGAGTAGTTGTTGCTCATCAACCGGTTTTAGTAGAATAAGATACGAGTTACAGTCCAGACTTTTACTTATATCATAGAACTCGTTGTGACCTGTAAGGAAAATGAATACAGCGTCATTATTAATCGATAATATCTCCTTGGCTAACTCATCTCCCAGAATATAGGGCATAACATAGTCTAAGATGAATATGTGATACCCCTTGGACATTGTTTTTTGGAGTGCATCTCTGGGATCATTTGATATGTCAATGGAAAACCCTTCATCAGATAAGACCATCTGGCAAATCCATAGTATGTCTTGGTCGTCATCTACCATTAGGATTCTGTAGTTTTCCATTATTGTTTATCCAAAGAAAATATATTAAAAAGTACTATGGATGAGGGTTACATGAAAATATATTAAAGTTTGAATAAAATCTATAATGATTCGCCAGAACCTTCGACCTATTTGGTGTCTGGAAAGATGCTCTTATTATCCCTCATGTGTTTGTCTTTTTGAGTAAAATGGAGTTCAGTGATGTAGTTAAGAACCGTAGAAGCATCAGGAGTTTCAAATCAACTCCCGTGCCAAGGGAAAAGATCAACAAGATTCTCGAATCAGCACGAATAGCACCAAGCGCAAGCAACAGACAACCATGGCATTTCGTCGTGGTGGAAGACAAGGCTATGATAAAGAAGCTAGCAAAGCAGGGTTGGGCGGAGGAAGCACCATTGATGATCGTTGGGTTAGCTGATACAGAGGAATCACCTAACTGGTGTCAAAACGATCTAGGAATAGCAATCGAACACATGGTTTTGACGGCGTGGGACCTTGGGTTAGGCACATGCTGGATGGGACAATCCAACAGAGAAGACTTGCTACGTGAATTGCTTGATATACCTGAGAAGCTGAGACCCGTTGCGCTGATTACCGTTGGTGAAGCTACAGGTATACCAGACGCCAAGCCGAGGAAAAGCATAGAGTCCATCGTAAGCTGGGGTAAATACGGAAAACAAGCCTAACCGTCTCTTTTTTCTATCTCATTTTTATTTTCCCGTTTTCTTGTCAACGTGATTGATTTGAGTAGTAAATTATTGGTTATCATAGCATCTGGAGATAAGGCGAAGGTACTAACTGGTTTGATGTACGCCAGAAACGCCATCAAACGAGGCTGGATGGATGATGTCAAGGTAGTCTATTTTGGTCCCAGTGAGCAGGTGGTGGAACAGGACGCAGAGGTAGCTGATGCAGCTATAGAGATGGCGGGCTTGACTGAGAGCTTTGCATGTAAGGCTATCAGTGACCGTGATGGTATCAGTGAACAAATCGATGGGATGGGTGTCAAGGTAGAATACGTGGGTACAATAATCAGCGAGTACATCAAACAAGGCTATGTTCCCATGGTGTGGTAACATGATACTTGGAGTAAACGCAAGCGCAAGACCCGTCAAACACAAGGATGGAAAACTGGTCAGCGGAACCACAGAAGAACTGATGAAATACCTCCTAGAAAAGACCGGTGAACCATACGAGTATGTGAGCCTCGGAGACAAGACGATTCTGGGTTGTCGTGGCTGTTGTAGGTGTGCTGGTGATAATATCTGTGTGTTAGATGATGACTGGGCTGATGTCAGAGACAAGATGTTGAAAGCTGACGCCGTTGTATTCGGTGCTCCCAACTATTATGGCATGATAAACGGCATTGGGCACGCGTTCCTTGAAAGAACATTCAGCCTCAGACACAGAGAACGCTTTCCCTTAGCTGGTAAACTCAACGCCCTAATCACATCAGACGGAGGAGACCCAAACCCAGTCGAGGAATACATACGCAAGATGTTCAGAAGCAACTACATGGCAGAACCCATAGGCGTCCTCAAGGTAACCGGTGTAAGCCAATGCTATACCTGTGGATATGGACGGGATTGTGCTGCGGGTTCTGTTGTCAGTAGACATGGTATGCTTGATGAGATACTACCCGAACATATCCCAACCATCCCTAAGGAGGTCTATGATCAGGCATACAATATTGCCCATAGCTAGGGAACATTGTCAGGGCAAACAAGTAATATTCTTTTCAGGTGAACTAGCCAAGAAAATATTTGGTTATTCTTCTTTCTTTTTGAGGTACCAGGTTTCGCCTTTGGGGCTTGTCTCGATGTGGAAGTTTGAGTTGTAGACTAGCATCTCTTTGACGAACTCCCTCATGGTTGCTTTGGTCCCATCGCTGCGAATTATAACCTCATCTAGGTCTATTGTTACACGCTTTCCCTTTTCTAGATCGACATCCATCTTGGTTCAGTATATTTTCTGTGAACCTTATATAAAAACCCGGAATGTCTAGGCTTGTTCTCTCATTATTTGTCGAGCCATCTTGGAGAGTTCAAGCCTACATCCGCCCTGCCCGTAGCTGCGTTCGAGCACACCTTGCTTTACCAGTGATTTTCTCTGGCGTTCGTTAAAGTGTTCTGTGGCTTTCTCGCCTTTGTCGATCTTGATGAGTTCCTCTCTATAGAAGTATACTACGTTTGTTATACTTTGGTCTTCGAGGCTTGTGGGTTGTTCTTCGGATATCAATATCCGTCAGGTACATCATTACGGGGGGTAAGATAAAAAGTAAACCTTTCAAGGTTTACAGGTACTTTGCTTTACCAGTAAAAATCATAACAGCCGTACTATGACTGCAACTACCCTTGTCTCTGTATCCGGGACAGTTACAGGCAAGCTCACCTTCAGGGGTCACTACGACGTTATAGGTGCCATGGTCACCAATGACATTATATCTGCCATTATCAAGCTGCTCTACCTGACCATTCTTGATGAGTCTATGAGCCTTCTCGATGACCTTGTAATGTACTCTCTTGCTGCGCATCCCCTGAATCATCCCGTATGGGTATATTATCTCTATCGATAAATATATGTGCCCGGTTATCGAATTTTTTCGAAGTTTTCTGCTTCTCTGATGTGGCTGGATACTATCTCTTGGAGGTAATCGCTAATCTCCATGAGCTGGTTATCAGTGTCTTGTCGTTGTTGTTCTTGGTTGGCGAGAATTGTTATCATCATTTGTGCCTGTATCTGCTGGTTAAGCATTAGTAGTTCTAGTAGTTTTTCGTTTGTCTCGCCTGATGCATTGTCTGTTATGTCTTGTAGGATTGTTGCGTATCGTGTGTTTAGCCACTGTAGCTGGTTTGTCGGGTTGGGCATCCAGCAACATCCGTAACCCCCTTTTTTAAACCTTACTTTATTTTCGGGTGACGCTTATTCATAGCATACTATAAGAGGGATGCTTCACCGAATTATTCTATGAGAAAAACAGGGCTGGTTTTGTTCTTAATCATCCTGTCTGCTATGAGTCTATCATTGGTCTACGCGGATGTACCCACAGTAACAGACCTAGAGATAACCACAACAACAGACGGAGGCACGGTTTCAGTCACCATCAGGCACAGTGGACCAACAAACAACCACTACGTCAGCAAGGTAGAGATAAAAATCGGAGAAAATGTAGAAGAATTTACCCTCGATCCACAGTCTACAGTGACATTCACCGAGGAGTATACGATACCAGAAGACGGAGTAATTGAGGTACGTGCCTTCTGTAACCTGCATGGATGGTCAGCTTGGGTCTCCAGTGAGCCAGACTCTGAGGAGCCTGTGTTGATTGATGAAGAGCCTAGTGGTATTCCGGGGTTCCCCTTGGCAGCGGTTGGTCTCGGTTTGGCTGCTTTGATGCTGAGGCGTGACTGGTAAACTCTTATCCAACCGATTCCCTTTTCTTGTTGATTATTTTGAGCGTGTATGATCCCTTTGAAAAGTTTGGGCTACGCCGCACTATTAACGCAGCCACATGTCTAACCACCCTTGGAGGAAGCCAACCAGACCCAACTGTCTTCGAGGCAATGATCGATGCCTCCAAAGCATTCATCTACATCCCAGAGCTACAAAATTGGGCAGGGAAAAGATTAGCTGAGGCGTTTGGAGCAGAAGCAGGATTACCAACCGCTGGGGCTGTCAACTCTTTGATGCTTGCCTGCGCCGCCTGTATCATGAGGGGAACCAAGCTAGGCGAGTACAATCCACTGGATCAGCCAAGCTGGGCTCACATCATTCAGCGTCTTCCCATGCACACAGAGGGGCTTCCCACCGAGTTCGTGGTCATGGCTGATTCACGTACAGAATACGATCACGCGATAGAAGCAGTCGGGGGGAAACCAGTGGAAGCTGGGACGAAGGAAGGGGTTACCATAGAAGACCTACATAAAGCCTTCAAACCCGGGAAAACCGCGGCCTACTATTACACATTGTACGCGTTCAAGGACCAAGTGCCCATCAAAGACTTCGTTGAAGTTGCTCACAGTCACGGCGTACCCGCTATAGTTGATGCTGCTCCTACCCTGACCCATAAAGGTGTGCCGAAGAAGATTCTGGAGGCTGGGGTTGATCTATTGATCTTTAGCGGGGGGAAGCAGTTCGGTGCACCCAACAACACGGGGATTCTACTCGGTAGAGCTGACTTGATCAAGCTTGCTCATCTTCAAGCCTATCCTTTTGATGGTATTGGTCGTGCCTCGAAGATGTGCCGAGAGACCATTGTGGCGCTGGTCACTGCGCTTGAGCTTTTCATGAAGCGTGATGATGACGCGTATTACACTGGGTTGCTTGAGAAGACCAAGGCATTCAGCAAACAGCTTGACGAGATACCGGGTGTAAGCTCTGGTGTTCTCTTCGAGCCTCTGGTAATCGATGGTGTCGTTGCCCCTTGTTATGCTTGGATCGAGAACGAGAATCTCAGAAAAGTCTATGATGGGTTGTTGGCTGGTTCTCCCAGCATCAAGGCGCTCTATGAACCCTTCTTCATCACAAACGAGGCAGCAAACAGGATCACCCTCAAGACTGAGTACCTGCTACCCGGTGATACGGAGATAATCCTCAATCGAATTAAGGAGCTATTGGGTGAGGGGTTCTAGAATATCTCCAGTAGCTCGCTGAGCTCTTTGATGGTCCAGTCAGGCACCGATCTATCCCGTTCCTCATCCTTACGGTCTATCCAAACCGTTTTCCAACCCGAATTCTTAGCCCCGATTATATCCTTCTGGTAATCGTTGCCTATGTAGACCATCTCACTGGGTGCAGTGTTCATCCGCTCAGCCATTGTATCAAAGATCACCTTGCTTGGCTTATGGTGTCCTAGTTCCTGTGAGATGATGGTCTCCTTGAACATGTCTCTGAAGGGCAGACGTTTGATCTTGTTCTGCTGGTTATCTGTAGCCCCGTTAGTTATCATGCATAATAGGTATTTTTCCGCTAGCTTTGTGATGACTTGCTCTGCATCAGGGTATATTTCCATGTTTTTCATGGTGGTCTCACCATGTAGGGTAGCGAATCTATCTGGATCCTCGTCTATCCAGTACTCTTCAAACACCATGCCCATGTGTAATGAGCGTATCTTATGTTCGCTTAGCCCGTCATTCACCATCTCCATGTAGTGATACTTGACTACCGCCCAAGTCACATCATAAGTTCTTGAAACCATATCCCGTGTTTCATCAGTGTATTTTGCGATTTCATCAAGCAGGGTGAACTTGGCTATTCTTTCACCCATCCATAGGTCACAGAGGGTGCCATCGAGGTCAAAACAGAGAACGGTCACAGCTATCCTATCATCCCATGTTATGTATATTCATTGGTCACTGACAGGGATACTGAACTTGAATACACTTCCTTTGCCCATTCCATCTGACTCCGCCCATATCTGACCCCTGTGGAGTTCAACAATCGCTTTACAGATGCTGAGCCCTAGTCCAACTGATGTGGCTGTCTGGACTGGACGAATAAAGTCCGGGAATGGCGTGAACATTACCTTCTTCTCCTCCTCGGTAAACCCATATCCTTGATCAGTAACCGTGACCAGAACGTTGTCTTTCTGCTTCATCATATCTATCTTGATGTGGGTGTTCTCCTCGCTATACTTTGAGGCGTTACTCAACAGGTTAATTATTAACTGCCGTATCCGGGCTTCATCCCAGTTCACCATCACCTCATCTTTTGGTGTAACAAACTCTAGGCTCTGGTTCTTGGATTCTATGAGGGGTTTCATATCCTCAATAATTGAATTGATCAAGGAGTTTAACTCAAACTGGGTACGCTTGATGGTTAAACGTCCCTCCTCGATCCGTTGGCTATCTAGAAGGTCATTTACTAGGTTCTCTAGACGTTCAGTGCTCCTGAAGACTACATCCAGATAGTTATGGATGACATTCATATCCTCCGTGTCCTTGGAGAGCTCGAGATAACCCTTCATCACTGTTAATGGTGTTCTGATCTCATGGGTGGCCGTGGAGACAAAACGGGTCTTCATGGCGCTGAGCCTCTCCAGCCTCACGTTTGCTTCCGTGAGGTCGTGTGTTCGCTCCTTAACAGTTTCTTCAAGAAGCTCTAGTCTCTCGATTCTGGATAATGTTTGACCAAGGATAACGCCGATTAGTTCAACGAGGTATTTGTCCTCATCAGTGAATGCGTCACGTTCAATGTGCTTCAGGTCCAGAATGTAGACTAGTTTATTGTTTATCTCTACAGGGACTGATAGTTCTGAGAGATAGTTTTCTGTTACGCGTCCTGCCAAATATTCTGGGTCACTATGTATGTTGTTTACTAGTTGTGTTTTTCCTGTTCTCGCGGCACGTGTTGTTATTCCGGGGTCTTCGACTCTTGGATTATAATATCGTTTTTGAATTGACATGACATTGTATAGTCTGCCTTTTTCTATCTTGATTATATCAAGAACTTTGTATCCAAGTTTTTCCTTGAGCATCTCGTAAGTAGATGCGAGAGCTTCGATTGTGTCATCTAATTTGTCCAGTATGAGTGTATGACTGTGAATGTCCTCTAGTTTTTGCTCAAACTCGATGTTTTTTAAGGTTGAAGCAATATGAATCGCTAACGTCTCAACGAGTTGTTGGTCTTCATGGCTAAACCGGTTGACTGTGGCGCTTTCAAGGTTGATTATGGCTACTACCTTGTCATTGATCTTGATTGGTACATCTAACTCAGAATACGTCTGGTTGTCTTCAGGCTCTCTGCTGCTGACATAATCGGGGTCTTTTTGTACATTGTACACAAGTTGGCTCTTACCTGTACGTACGGCTCTAACGGTAATCCCTTTTCCGTCTAATGGTAACGAGATCAATGTGCTTCTTTTCTGCTCGTAAAACACAATCTTATCATTTTCAATGTATCCAAATGCCCCAAACCTGTGTTCAAGAACATCATAGACCACAGTCATGGTCTCTTGGGCTACCTCTTCCCTTGTCTTACACTCAGCGATCCTTGCACTGAACTGGTGTAATGCTTCCAGTTTTTTTAGGT
>JAOZIG010000058.1 GCA_026014515.1 Candidatus Bathyarchaeota archaeon
GCTCAGGTGGCTGCTGTTCATCAGCAAACACTGGTTGCTGTGATACTGGAGAGGTTGGATGTTGTGGAGCCAGCAGTCAAGCTGGAAAAGGAAGTCATAACTCTTTGTTTATCAAATGGAAACGTTTGGTCAACGATGATGGAACGTGTCCGAGATGTGGCAGTACAGAGGAGCAATTAGATAGGGCTGTTGTTACTCTCGGGGAGTCTCTTACCTCTCTGGGAATAGATGTTGTGGTGGAAAAGGTGGAGATGTCTGTTGATGAGTTCAAGAAGAAGCCTTTAGAGTCTAATAGTATCTGGTTGAATGATCAACTTTTAGAGGATTTGGTTGGTGCTGTTGTTGGGCAGAGTCCTTGTTGTGATGTTTGTGGATCTTCTGATTGTAGAACAGTGAGTGTTGATGATCAGGTATATGAGACGATTCCATCTGAGTTAATTGTAAAAGCGGGTCTGGTGGCAGCTTCAAGGTTAATTGGCTCTATGGAAAAGTCATGCTGTTAAAAAAACACATATCCTCTCAATCCTTTGTTATACTGTGGGAAATTCAATATCATTGTTACATGAAACCTGTATGGTTATTTTTCTTGTATCGTTTTTCTCCATTTATACGCCGCGATAACCAGATACTCTAACCCAGCTATCAAAAACACTAACCCAAGCTCTCGATTAATCGGAATAAAACCACCAATAAGAATGGCAATAATGCCTCCTATTAGGAAAGTGATGTATCCCCTATTCCTGTTAAAATAAACAATAATTACCCCGTAAAACAACCCGAAAAGGATTAACAGCAACTGGGGCAAGCTACTGCTTACCATTTTGGGCTCAGGAATAAACTCAATCCCCCGTATCTCGTCTATAAACCCATCACTTGTCTCGATAGACCCATATCTCACCGCGGCAACCGCGTAATTCAAGGCATCCATAGATGAAACCCAGACATCAGGATAGAACCCCTTCTCCTCCCTGTACTCCAAGTCAACGAACACATTAAGCGAGATAGGCAAATCAACGAGAATCCTGCTGTTGGGAAGCATATGCCGCGTCATCTGACCATAAGTAAGAGCCCCCCCACTGTTCTCCCCGATAAAAACAACGTTCTCAACAAGCTGTAGATAACTCAGGAACCCCTCAGCGGCTGAACCAACGTACTTGTCCATGAGCACGATCAAGGTCCGGTTATTCGTTATTGTTCTCGGGTTAGGCACAGTGTAATCTGACCAGTGGATACTGGTTTTATTGTTCTCTATTTTCTCTGCATAGCCCTTGAACTCCTCAGCTTTCAGATCATAACCCTGTGCCTCAAGCTCAGGATACATGCTCAGTGAGTGGGCAAAATAGTTGGACCTACCCATCATACTGGTCTCACTAACCAGCTCAGTGTATATCTGGGGTAAGACGGGGGTCTCTCCCGTGTATCTTGTTATCCACTGACGAGCATACGCGGTGTTTCCTCCCCCGTTTCCCCTGATGTCAACTATCAGACAAGGGCTATCTTGGTACTTGGAGGCGCTTTCGAGGAACTGGCTGATATATTCGATATGTTGGTCGCTGAAGGTACGAATACGAACAACAGGCACACCGCCAACAACCTTCTCCATATAGAGATCAGGGTAAACATGTTCCGTTTTCTCAAGCGCTACACTCCAGCGCCCACTCTCCCCGTTGCTCTCGGCTAAAAGCTCCAAGACATCAGGGCTGGTTCTTGATAGTAATCCGATATGGAATATGCTCTCTCCCTCAGAGTTGAAGGATGGATACATGAAATCATCAGGAGACTGTTTGTTTATCGCTGTAACTTTGTAGCTCTTACCCTCATAACTGAAGATATAGTCTTGGTTTTCTTTTGTGAACTCAAACTCGGTGTTATACCAGTAGTCCAGATGTGCTTTGTATGATTGGTCTCCGATCTTTAGATGGCAGTCATGTAGAAAGTTGAGGTGTTTGTAGAAGATACCTGATAGGTCTGATGGGGTTAACACTATTTTTGTATCTAATTCATTGAGTATGTCATTCTTCGCTGATTGGAACCTGTTTTCTGTGTTAAAGTATCCGTATCCTGCGTACCCGTTTTCAAGGAGATAGAATAACCTCTCTGTGTCTTCTTTTGCCGCGTTTTTTGTTATGAATAATGGCTTATTGAAACGCATCTCCATCTCCAAATCAGTATAGAGAATTGGTTCTTCACTTGGTAAATACTGCATTTGGGAAACCAAGTACCTCACTA
>JAOZIG010000367.1 GCA_026014515.1 Candidatus Bathyarchaeota archaeon
GGCCTATGTCTACCAAGCCATGAGAATCTCCGGTAGTGCAGATCCGAGAACCCCGCTCTCCCAGACCATGGAAGGGAAACTCCCCCAACGGACGATTGCCCAACGCTCCAGCCAGGGTTACAGCTCCTACGGGAATCAGATAGGTCTGGCAACCAGCCTAGTTGAGGAAGTGTATCATCCCAGTTTCATGGCAAAGCATATGGAACTTGGTTTTGTCCTTGGGTGTGTACCCCAACGCTATGTGCGGCGTGAGCGCCCTCTTCCTGGTGACTTGGTTGTATTGGTCGGGGGAAGGACCGGAAGAGATGGTTGTGGGGGAGCCACAGGATCCTCAAAAGAGCACGATTCACAATCCCTTGAATCCTGTGGTGCTGAAGTACAGAAAGGGAACGCACCAGAGGAGCGGAAGTTGCAGAGGTTGATGCGCAACCCTAAGGCCATCGGGATGATCAAGCGATGTAATGACTTTGGAGCTGGTGGTGTGAGTGTTGCCATCGGTGAGCTTGCTGATGGACTTGTCATTGACTTGGACAAGATTCCTGTAAAATATGAAGGCTTGGATGGGACCGAGCGAGCCATCAGTGAGAGCCAGGAACGTATGGCGATGGTGGTGGAGGAGAAAGATGCAGAGGCGTTCATCCGTCTGGCTGAAGAAGAAAACCTAGAAGCTACGGTAGTGGCTACCGTGACAGAAGCTCCTCACCTCATCATGCTCTACCAAGGACAAAAGCTTGTGGATCTGCAACGAAGCCTATTGGATAGCAATGGGGCAATAAAGCATGCAACTGTTTCAATTCCCTTTACTGCCAGCAACAAGGAAGAAGTTTGTTCCACTTTTGATGCATCAGCTTTCAAGAAGCTCTTGGAAGACTTGAATGTAGCGAGTAAGCAGCCTTTGGCTCAACGATTTGATAGCACCATCGGTTCTACTACTATGCACTTTCCCTTTGGAGGGAAGTACCAAAGGACTCCAGCGCAGTGTGTCGCCTCTACAATCCCCCTGTCTCAAGGGGAATCCTCAACTGTAACGTTGGCTTCCTGGGGGTATGATCCCTACGCAATGAGTGAGGATCCTTATCAAGGTGCATTCTCTTCTGTTCTCCATTCCCTAGCAAAGGTGGTGGCCGCGGGAGGCAGCCTTGAAGAGTCCTACCTCTCCTTCCAGGAGTATTTTGGTAGGGTTGGAGCTGACCCTGAGCGCTGGGGTATTCCCTTCTCTGCACTACTTGGGGCTTACAAGGCGCAAATGCTTTTCTCTGTAGCTGCCATTGGGGGAAAGGACTCCATGAGTGGGACATTCCAGGATATTGATGTTCCCCCCACCTTGGTAAGTTTTGCGGTATCGAAGGCGGATACCCACCGGTTGGTTTCCCCTGAGTTTAAACGAGTCGGCTCAAATCTGGTGTTGCTCTCTTGTGATAAGGAAGAGGAACTACCCGCGCTATTTGCAGAACTCAAGCAGTCACAAGCGCTCAGTGCCTATGCCCTTGGCTATGGAGGAATTGCAGAAGCCGTGGCCAAGATGACACTGGGGAATAGAATCGGCTGTGAGCTTACAACAAAGGAAGATTTGCAGAAAAAACGCTATGGTGCCTTCCTGTTGGAATTGGATCCGATAAGCCGGCAGATAGGTACTCCCATCGGTCGTACCATCAAGGCAGAACAAATTCGCTTTCCTGGTTTCTCAGTGGATCTTGCTACTATAGTGCAATGGTTGATTTCTCCACTCTCCTCTGTCTATGGATCGATACATGTACCAAGAGATGAACAGCAGATTCCTACTCTGGACTATGGCAAGCGCTTGGACACCCATTCCCGCTATCCAAAGAAAAAACCAAAAATTCTACTTCCGGTCTTCGAGGGTACCAACTGTGAATACGATATCGAACGGGCTTGGAAGTATTGTGGAGGGGAACCGGAGATTTTTGTAATCAATACGATGAGCCCGGATCGGGTAGCCTCAAGCATCAAGCAATTTACAAAACTTCTATCTGAATCCCAGATTTTGTTTCTCAGTGGAGGGTTTTCCGCCAGTGATGAGCCCGACGGGTCTGGCAAGCTGATTGCCACCTTCTTACGTAATGAACTGGTCAAGAAAGAGATCCATGCACTTGTGAGGGATCGAGATGGTTTGGTGGGAGGAATCTGCAATGGATTCCAGGCCCTGCTCCAAGTTGGGTTATTGCCACATGGAGATGTCACAGAGCCCCAAACGGGAG
>JAOZIG010000037.1 GCA_026014515.1 Candidatus Bathyarchaeota archaeon
TTAGGCGCATATATTATTTGCTAGATAGATTCCTGTATGTCAAGCAATACTGCGAAATCTCAAATGTTGTCCCCCACAGATATGAGGTATTGCTTGACAGCTTAAACGCCTTCTTGATAGTGGCTTCCATGTTTATCAAGAAAGTGATCAAAACCTACAAAAGCACCGGTAAATCATACACAGAATACCGCTTTGTGCGCGGATATCGGAGCAGTGCCGGTCCAAGGCATCAAACCTTGCTGACAGTGAG
This sequence comes from Candidatus Bathyarchaeota archaeon, assembly GCA_026014515.1. Classification (GTDB taxonomy): domain Archaea; phylum Thermoproteota; class Bathyarchaeia; order TCS64; family TCS64; genus RBG-16-57-9. The sequence goes on from JAOZIG010000037.1 coordinate 251, forward strand.
AGATATTCCTCTGCCGGAAACGCAGTGGAAGTTACTCGCTGACACAGTGGAGGCGATGCTCCATAATCAACAGGTGTTGTTTGTGAATGAAACTGTCGAGGCTTTGGCCCGGTATTACTGTAATCTGATTCTGGCAAAGCACCCTGAGTTCGGTCAGTCCGTTAGCCGTACGGAACAACCCGGGTCAACGGATGAACTGGTTTACAGAAGCTCGTTTCAGGTCTTCAATGACCGCTCTTTTGGGCCGGAATATCTGGGACACACTATGTATAAGCGATTGGGATTTGAAGACTTGTTTCGGGAGCTTGGTATCTCGGCGCGCCAGCGAAAGCTGATGAGTCTATCCATTATTGGCAAGCTGGTAGACCCCGGTAGCGAGAAGGCGACCAGACTTTGGGCTCGTGAGTTGAGTGCCATTGACGAGCTTTTAGAGGAAGACCTCAGCCGGCTTGGGCACAATTCACTATACCGGATCAGCGATGCCATTTACAAGCACAAAGACAAGATTGAGACTCATCTTTGCACCCAAGAGCGAAGTATCTTCAATTTACAGGAAAGCCTGTGTTTGTATGACCTGACCAACACCTTTTTGGAAGGCAATGCTGAATTAATCCCCAAAGCGAAGTTTGGACGTTCCAAAGAGAAGCGCAGCGATTGTCGTCTTTTGACTTTGGGCATGGTGGTAGATGAGCTTGGTTTCTGCAAAAAGACCAATATCCTCGAAGGCTCGGTAAGTGAACCACACACTTTACAAGAAATGATCGAGAGTCTTTCTGCCAATCTAGAACCTGGCCGCAAACCCACAGTAGTCATGGATGCCGGGATTGCCACCACAGAGAACCTTAGCTATCTCAGGCAAAAGGGCTATGATTACCTATGTGTATCCAGAACTAAGCCGACATTTGAAACTGAGATTGATCCGACCGCAATGAAAGTGGTTCATAAAGACAAGCGAAATCTCGTTGAAGCCCAGATCTTTAGGACTGAAGACGAGCTCTTGCTGTATTGTCACAGTCAGAAAATGGAAGACAAAGAAAGAGCAATGCAAGATGGATATTGCATGCGCTTTGAGGATGATCTGGAAAAGATTATCGCCAGCCTTAGCAAACAACGCAGCAACAAGAGTTTTGAGAAGATCATGGAGCGGATCGGACGTCTCCGAGAACGCTACTCGGCAATCGGCAGATTCTACCAGATCGATGTGCGCGAGAAAGACGGAACAGTAATTTCAATTGAATACCATAAAGTCAAGCAAGAAGAGGAAGAAGAGCGTTTTTCCGGTTCATATTGGCTGAGAAGCAGCTGTCGGGAATGGGATGAACAGCAGCTGTGGGATACATACATGATGCTGAACCGGATCGAAGCAGCCTTTCGCAGCCTCAAGCATGAACTGGCCTTCCGTCCTATCTACCATCGAACAGAAAGAAGGGCTGAAGCCCACATCTTCATTGCGGTTCTGGCTTACCACCTTCTCAACTCGATCTGCCTTCAGTTACGCCAGGATGGGATAAATGACTCCTGGAATACCGTTAGAGCACGAATGTCGACTCACAGAAGAGTGAGTATCACAGCCATGCGGAGAGACAAAACAACTGTATTAGAACGCATTACCAGCTCTGCTGAACCCTATCACCTGAAAATATATAAGGCTCTCAACATGAGCCCCAATCCTGTTATCAAAGCACTGAAACATACAAAAATGTAGTCCCCACGAAAATACTATGTGCTTGCAGGAGAAACATATAAATGCTTAAAGTGGTAAAGTTGGGTTAATAGCGCAGGCTAAAGCCAGCACAACGACCGGCTGAGCCAGAGTTACAATCCCACAACCCTCTCAACTCTCTATACGTTCTCAACTCTCTCAACCCTAAAACGACAAATCGTCAAAACCTTACAACCTTCTCAACTCTCTCAACCCTCTCAACTCTCTATACGTTCTCAACTCTCTCAACCCTAAAACGACAAAT
>JAOZIG010000099.1 GCA_026014515.1 Candidatus Bathyarchaeota archaeon
GTATCCTGCAAAACTGAAAGGATTGGCAGCCTCTGTCTATACCCAGTTGACTGATATACAGCAGGAACTCAACGGATTGGTTACCTTTGACAGAATGGTGGTGAAACTGGATGAAGTGGTAGCCTTACAGGTTGCTGCCTTGCTTCTTGGAACGGAAGAGATTGAGTAGTTCCACTCTCATCAGTGCATATGAGAGCAACCATACCACGAGAGAGCCAAGGGCAACCAGACTAAGAATCAAAAGGTTTTTCAAGTTTGATCCACTTTGATACCAAGTCATGCCGAATGAAGTATAGAGTAAGCAGTAACCTAGAATAGGTATATTTGCAGATACTATGCGCAACAATCCTAGCCTCAGTTGTTTGTCTTTCATCGGGTTGTAGAGATCTCTTAGCTTGTACGACAAGAATCCCAGTAGCGCTACATAGCTTAATCCATTGGCAAGAGCCAGAGATATAATCCCCCACCCCATTGAGATGAAGATCCACATCAGAAGGATATCCACAAAGTTCTGTATAAAGGTGATCTTGGTCATCAAGGCATAGCGGTTTGCACTATAGCCAAGGCGAAGCAGCATTGCATACCAACTGGTTGTTACCATGAACAGTAGGAATGGGCGTAGAGCCAAAGCAGTAAGCTGGGCATCTGCCAAAGTGTAATTACCGGTCTGCAGTAAAACACTGACACTCTCTTGGCTCAGGAAGAATAGAATGATGCTACTGGGAAGCAGTAGACTGGTTAGTTGGACGATGCTAAAACGGGTATGTTTTTGCATCTCCTGTGGCCGTCCCAGTGCATAAGAGCGACTAAGCAAGGGAAGGCTCACTGCACTGATCGCGTTGAAGAACACTCCGTAAGGCGTCTGATAAAAGATAGTTGCGTTTGTGAAGGCTGTAACACTTCCTTCACTCAACGTGGATGCAAAATGATACGTTACCAACTGGGTAATGACCTGCATTCCCATCCCGAGCACAACCAATGACCATGCTCCAAGTACTGGCTTTAAAGGGGTATCAGCTTGTTTTATTGCAGGTTTTAATCGATATCCGTATCGCCTAAGCATAAGGTATGAGTAAGAACCTTGCAGCAATCCTCCTGCCAATGTAGCCCAAGCCATGCTCATTGCACCGATGTGTGGTGTGAGATACTGAACTCCAAAAATAACAGAGATTGAGAAAAGCAGAGGGGAAAGATAGGCATGGAGGAAGTTGTGATGAGATTGCAATACGCCATTGAAGATTGCACCCATGCTGATGGCTGCCAGGTAGATCATGAAGAAAGGAAGTAGCTTTGCACCCAAGGCAACCTGGGTGCTGTCAAAGTCACTGATCAGGGAAATGAACTGCTCTCCAAAAAAATAGGAGAGTAGTACCAAGGGTATCAGGAGTATTGCCTGATACGTACAAAGCAAGCTGAAAAGATGGAGTGAGCTCCGCTTTTTCCCTAAACCAAGCAAGCTGGAGAAAGCGGGAATAAGCGCTGAATTGACTGCACCTTCTGCGAAAAGTTTACGGAAATTATTAGGGATGTTGAAAGTGAAATTAATCACATCAGCTACCCCACTCGCTCCAAAGACCGACGAGAGCACACGAGCTTTTACAATTCCCAACAGCCTACTTGCAATGGTGCAGAGCATGATGGCGAAACTGCTTTTGGCTGTCTTGCTATTTTGCGTAGAATCTTGCAAGGTATTCCCTTTTGAAGGAAGCAAATCGATTCTCTTTGATAGCCTGTCGGATGTGTTCCATCAGCCGGTAGAAGTAGGTCAGGTTGTGTTCTGTTGCCAACATACCTCCAAGCATCTCTCCTGTCTTGATAAGATGGTGCATGTACGCACGGCTGTACTGTGTACAAGCCCTGCAGGTACATCCTTCTTCAAGCGGACCATGATCGAATTTATGGATTGCCTTCTTAAGCGTGATAACACCATCATCGGTAAAAATGCCACCATTGCGTGCCATACGGGTTGCAAGGACACAATCGAACATATCAATACCGTTTTCCACCGCTTCAAGGATGTAGTCGGGACTTCCAATACCCATGACGTACCTAGGTTTATCCTTTGTCACCAATTCTGCGGTATATCCAAGGTAGTGAGAAAACTGTTCTCTGCTTTCTCCTACCGAGAGCCCGCCGATGGCTATCCCTGGGAAATCCATCTCATTGAAGAACTCGGCACTCTGCTTGCGGAGATCCTCATAGAAGTTGCCCTG
>JAOZIG010000506.1 GCA_026014515.1 Candidatus Bathyarchaeota archaeon
TAATTAAGTTTATAAAAAATTATTAAATTGGTGGTCGGTCGTTTTGTGTATTATGTTGTAACCCATACTGCTTCTTCCATCCCTTCTATCTGACCGATATTGGGATCAATATAGATAAAAGTAGCCTCTCCACCACTGTTTTGATTTGATGTATGATAGAAGACAATAGTCCACAAATATTTGTTGACTGATTTTTGCATTATTTTTTCTTTATACTGTATTTGCGCTTCTATTTGTACATAGTCTTTTATTGTTTGATTTGTGGCTATTTTTATTGCTTGTTCTTTTGAAATATTAAATGGCATTACATTGTTTTTATCCGGTATCCCTCTGCTTGAAATTATGTCAGGATTTGAATTAAATAAGAATGACACTTCTTCTTGAGTTGTATAATTTCCAATTTCTAAGTCATAGTTATAAATTACACTTATTGCCCACTCATCTTTGTTATTGTTTCTTTGCACGGATTTTATTCTAAAATATTTTTCATAATAATCAACTCCACAATTATCAATAATATATGCTTCTGCTTTAGAAACTACAATATTTTCTTCTCTATTTTGTTTCTCAATATATATCCAAGTGCCTATACAACCAATTAAAATGATTAAAAAAGCCATAAAAAATAATTTTTTGTGATTATCAATTTGCAGAGTCATTCTAAGGATCGGTGCAAAATACAATAAAAAGCATATAAATGTTACTCATAAATAAAACTATTATATTATTTTTCATATATTCTCACACTTGACAGATGATCAAGTTTATGTGCATCCGCACATTTAATACTCGATTTAACCCAGACTAAAAGAGGACAAAGCATTGACAGAAAACAACGATGTAGCTAATCCTTGGGAGAAAAAGAACCAAGAGATGGACCTGATAAAGGACAAAATGAGCCAAATCAAACACAAAATCGCAGTAATCAGCGGAAAAGGAGGCGTCGGAAAAACCCTAGTAACCGTAAACCTAGCAATGGCACTAGCAAAAACCGGGAAAAAGGTTGGTGTTTTTGATGCAGACCTTACCGGTCCATGCGTACCGAAGATGCTTGGACTTAAAGGAAGCAGACTTGAGGCTGGACCAGCTGGAATAGGACCAGCAGAAGGACCTCTCGGCATCAAAGCGGTCTCCATGGATTTCCTTTTACCCAGTGATGAGGCCCCAGTTATTTGGAGAGGCCCACTCAAGATGGGAGCCATCAGGCAGTTCCTCGGTGAGGTTGCTTGGGGAGAACTGGATTACCTATTGGTTGACTTACCGCCGGGTACAGGCGATGAAAGCCTAAGCATTCTACAGCTACTTCCAGAGATGGATGGAGTTGTTATAGTAACTATTCCGAGTGAGGTAAGTCAGGCAGTTGTAAAGAAGGCGGTTACATTTGCACGACAGATGAATGTACCAGTCTTTGGCATCGTTGAGAACATGGCGGGAATGATCTGTCCCCACTGTGGTGAGATGATCGAGGTCTTCAGTAAAGGTGGAGGAGCCAAGGTAAGCGACGAAATGGATGTTGACTTGCTAGGTAGCATACCAATGGACCCAAGGATCGCAGCAGACAGCGACTCCGGGAACCCGTTTGTGGTAAGTCACCCCGATTCTCCGGCTGCCAAGGTTTTCTCTGAGATAGTGTCTGAGATAAAGAAGAGGGTAGAGTAATGAAGGTAGCAGTGAGTTCAACCGGAAACACGGTTGAATCGATGATTGATCCAAGATTCGGAAGATGTGGTACATTCCTAATCGTGGACACAGAAACCATGGAAGCAGAACCAGTAGCTAACATGAGTGTTTCAGCGGCACACGGCGCCGGTATAGGAGCCGCACAGAAAGTAGCGTCCCTAGGAGTCAAAGCAGTCATAAGCGGACACTTTGGACCAAACGCCCACATGGCGCTATCAGGCGCAGGAGTAGATATTTACACGGTTCAATCAGGAACCGTGAAAGAAGCAGTTGAACTCCTTAAGACGGGTCAACTCGCTAAGGTAAGTAGTCCAACCGTTGGAGGCCACTTTGGTCAGGGACAGGGAAGAGGCGGAGGACGCCCAAGATAAATGGTGAAATGTTATGGTAAGAGTAGTAATTCCAGTAGCAGATGAGAAAGGTGAACTAGTTTCAGCTCATTTTGGTAGAGCTACATATTTTGAGTGGTTTGATGTACAATCAGGCAAGATAGTTGATAGGGGAATAAAACCAAATGATAGCAGTCACTTCGGTGGACAAGGGTTACCACCGGAGCGTATGATGGCTATGGGTGCTGACGTAGTGATATCAGCGGGTATGGGTATGAAGGCTATCCAGATGTTCCAGAACAGCACAGTAGCTGTTTTACAGGCAGTGCAGGAGAGCACCGAGAAGAGTATCCAAGACTATGTTGATGGTAATTTACGGGAGCTAACTGAAGGCTGTCTCCACGCTGAGAACCATGAACACTAAATCTCTGAAAATCGCGGTAGCGAGTGGAAAAGGCGGCACAGGTAAAACACTTGTTGCCATTAATTTAGCTCTCAGTGTAGGAGCCGATCAATTACTCGACTGCGATGTTGAAGAACCCAATGATCATATTTTCCTAAAACCATCAGAGACTAGAAATGAACCAGTTGAACTACTGGTTCCAGAGATAGACGAAGAAAAGTGTACATATTGCCGTAAATGCGCCGAGTTCTGCCAATACAATGCGTTGTTCGTTGCAGGCGAGACCGCCATGGTGTTTAATGAACTCTGCCACAGCTGTGGAGGATGCAAACTAGTATGCCCAGAGAACGCGATAACGGAACATCCTCGTAGTATCGGAGAGATATTCACTGGTGAAGCAAAAGGCATCGAACTTGTCTATGGTAAATTGAACATAGGGGAAGCTATTGCAGTGCCTATCATCGCTGCTGTTAAGGAACGTGCGAAGGAAGAGAGCTTGGTGATTCTTGACTCTCCTCCCGGCTCAGCGTGCCCAGTGGTGGAATCAGTGATGGACACAGACTATGTAATCATGGTTACTGAGCCTACTCCATTTGGATTACACGACTTGGAGGTAGCTACCGAAGTAGTAAAACAGCTAGGAATACCATTGGGTGTGGTCGTGAACTTTGCTGGAATAGGCGACAGAGGCGTCTATGAGTACTGTGAAAAAATGGATATCCCGATAATCATGGAGATTCCCTACAATAGACGTATAGCCGAGTTATACAGCCGGGGAACCCCATTCACAGAAGAGATGACTGAGTGGCGTCCCAAGTTCAAACAACTACTTGAACGCATCAAGGAGGAACTCCAATGAAACAAGTAACAATCCTCAGCGGCAAAGGCGGAACAGGGAAAACAACCATCACAGCAAGCTTCGCTACTCTAAGCGAGAACGCTGTATTCGCGGACTGTGATGTTGACGCAAGCAACCTACACCTACTGCTTAACCCAGAGATTAAAGAGACCCACGAGTTCATGGGATTGAACGTAGCCTACATTGACTCCGAGAAATGCATACACTGTGGGAAATGCATGGAGGTATGCAGGTTCAATGCCATAGAGAACTATATCGTGGACCCGATCCACTGTGAAGGCTGTAAAGTCTGTGTAGTAAACTGCCCAGTGGATGCCATAGAGTACAATCCAAGGGTCTCGGGACACGCATACATCAGCGAAACCAAGTATGGACCCATGAGCCACGCAAGACTAACACCGGGAATGGAAAACAGTGGCAAACTAGTAACTCAAGTTAGGCAAAACGCAAGCAAAATCGCTGAGGAGCTGGAGAAAGACCTTGTACTTGTTGATGGCTCCCCGGGTATTGGTTGCCCTGTTATTGCTAGTATTGCCAATGTTGATGCTTCAGTGGTGGTGGTTGAGCCTACGTTAAGTGGTATTCATGACCTGAAACGTGCACTGGAGCTACTAGAACACTTTGAGATCACACCATACGTGGTAGTGAACAAGTATGACATCAACGAGGAAAACACCGCTGACCTAGAAAAGTTCTGCAAAGAAAACAACATAGAACTGCTTGGCAAGATACCATTCGACCCAACGGTAACCAAGGCAATGGTCCAGAGAACACCCATAGTAGAGTTTAGCCCAGACTCACCAGCCGCAAAGGCTATCGTAGAGACTTGGAAGCGATTCAGCAACCTACTGGTTTAAGGCCAGATAATCTTCCACTAACTCTTTCACAGATTTTTCTTCATCGACTATAGAGATCTCTATGCCGAGAGCCTCAAGTATGTTTTTTGCACCAGGACCCATATCAATGGTCAAGAGAACATCTACATCATTTTCTTTGAGTGTTCTCGCTGCAAGAGGTCCTGCGCCTCGTTCCAGTTTCTCCCCCGGATTAGGTATTACGTCTGCGGAGGAGATTTGATTATCATCTACAGTTACTACTGTGAATATTGGTGCACGTGAAAAAGTATCTGCTATCTTGTTGCTGAGTTTTCGGTTCCCCGTCGATGGTACTGCGATTCTCATAGTTATCACAAAAAGGGTTTGGAGGTTTATTGGGTTTCTGATTCACCCAATTCCTCTAGCCGACTCTTGAGTTGTTCCATCTCCTTTGCTAGATAGTCTAGCTGGCTCTCTAGGAACTCTTTTTCGTTTGTCGGTGCTTGTGGCATCATTGATGCCGGTGGTGCGACTGGTGTCGCTCCTGCTGTGTTCGGGTCAACGGGTGCATCAGGGTTTGCCCACCACCATCTTTGCATCCAGGGGAATCTGGCGCATTTGGTTGGGTCTGTTCCCATGTATCCTCGTCCTCTGCCTCCTCCGTAGATGAAGCCTGGGCGCTGGTTTGGGGGTAGGTCACTGAATGGTCCGTTTCCGGGGTATCGGTTTCTTCTTCCGTTTCTCATTTCTTTTCTTTCCTTTGTGTGCATTTGCACACTTTGTTATTGTGTGTTATTGCACGGAATTATTTAAATATTGTGATAATGCACATAATAACAATATGATGCGGGGAAGACGAAGACGCGGAAGATACGGAAGAATGCCAAACCCAGTATACATCAACCACACAACAATAACAAAAGCATTCAACCCAGAACCACAAGCAAACGGAGAACCAGTCCAAATAGAACCAGCAGAACTAGAAGCCATCAGACTCGCAGACCTCGAAAACCTAAACCAAGAAGAAGCTGGAAACCGCATGGGTGTAAGCCGGGGCACAATATGGAGGCTCCTTCAGAGGGGAAGAAGTAAGATTGCCTTAGCGCTGGTTGAGGGACGTAGGATCGAGATAGCTGAGCCGCCTGAGCGTCCTCGCTAGTGTTATAACCATAATTAGATAAACTATAACGATTTGACCCCAGTAATCAATGAATATTTTCCGGATCTAGAAAAGATACCATGGATAAGTCTCGGTTCATACCCAACGAAAGTAGAGAAACTGGAGAAAATGGGTGAAGCCCGTGGATTCACGGAGCTCTACATAAAACGAGATGATCAGTCAAGCCCTGTATATGGTGGGAACAAGGTAAGAAAACTAGAATACATGTTAGCAGACGCCCAGAAAAAGGGGAAAAAGACATTGATCACTTTGGGTGGTGTTGGTAGCAATCAGGTTCTCGCCACAGGTATCTTTGGCGGTGAGCTTGGGTTCAAGGTTGCTGGTATAATGATGGATCAGCCTAACGCCAAGTATGTCCGTAAGAACTTGCTGCTTGACAAGTACTACGACATCAAACTAATCCACTGTAATGGCGAGTTAGGAGAAATCTTTGCCTTTATAGGAGAATACCTGAGTACACGTCTCAGTGGGGCAAAACCCTACTTCGTTACCGCTGGCGCAAGCAGCGAGATAGGAAACATGGGGTTCGTTAACGCGGCGTTTGAGCTAAAAAAACAGATTGAGGCAGGAGAGATACCTGAGCCGGATTATATTATCGCTGCATGTGGTTCCATTGGAACTAGCGCTGGGTTGAATCTTGGATGCAAACTAGCTGGACTGGACACAAAGGTAGTGGCTGTTCGAGTGGCTATGCCTTGGATAACAACCAAGTGGCGTATGAGGCGAATGATCAGAGACATCAATAATTTTATGCGAAAATACGACCCAAAGGTGCCACTCGTAGACATATCAGAGGAAAACCTGATTCTCCTAGAAGATTACCTAGGGGACGATTATGCAGCGTTTACGGATTGTGGATGCCAGTGCGTTGATGATATGCTTGAGCTAGAAGACATCCAACTTGAACACACCTATACTGGGAAAGCTTTTGGCGGTGGACTGGATTGGCTTAAGAAACAGGGTAAAACAGACTCCACGATACTCTTCTGGAACACATACAACTCAGTTGACCTATCAGACAAAGCCACCACAGTAGACTACAAGACACTACCAGCGAAATTCCACAAATACTTCACAGAGCCAGTACAAGAAGAAACATGGAAGGGTTAGAGGTCAACCTCTTCCCCAGATGCACCCGGCTTCCAGCTCTTGATGTGGTTGAAAGCGGCATCAACACCGTTCCTGAGATACGCAGAGTCACTGTTTACAGCACAGAACAAGAATCCACGCTCCAATGCCTCATTGATATTTGTTGGTCCCGGTGTAGTAAAGCAGTGCATACCCGGTGCTACTCCAGCGTCTCGTCCAGCCTCAACGATCCTGTCGAGAGTCTTGAGGAACACGGGATTAGTGTAGTCCTTGTGGATGCCCATGTCTAGGCTGAGGTCGCTTGGTCCTACGAAACATGCGTCAACGCCTTCTACGCTGAATATTTCCTCGATGTTCTCTACGCCCTTAGCTGTCTCAATCATGACTACCACGAGTGTCTCGTCGTTTGCTGTCTTGAAGTAGTCTGGGTCTCGGAATGCTGCGAGGCGTGGTCCTGCTCCACGTTCACCCCATGGCGGGTATTTCATAAGTTTGACCATCTCCTCTGCTTGTTCCTTGGTCTCGATTCTTGGGCTTACGATGCCTGTGGCTCCCGCGTCCATTACCTTCTTTATCCAGATGAGGTCGGTCCACGGGATTCTGCACATTGGCATACACTTGTCTCTTCCATAGAGCATGCTCTGAACCATGAAGTGGTATGTTTCTGGTCCGTAGGCGCTGTGCTCCATATCGCATACAAGCCAGTCCCAACCCATATCAGCTAGGTACATGGTCATGTCGGGGTGTCCAACTGTTACCCAAGTTCCGAGGGCTGGTTTTCCGGCTTTGAGTTTACGTTTAACTAGGTTCTTCATGGATATTGTTGGGCTCTATATGGATAAAACGGTGTCGAGTGATCACAAGACTTGAATCTCTTTGCTGTATGATGTGATCGGTGAATTGATTGGAGGGCTGGGTTTACGCTTTGCTTGCTGTCATCTGCTGGGGCTTTGAGGCGATTATAGTCAAGGCTGCTGGTGATGGCGTTGATCCCATGACGGGCACGGGTATTGGCTGTGTTGCCGCTGGCGCGATATTCTTGGTTTATCTAGCTACCACAGGCAGGATTACGGGAGCGGTACTGAATAAAAGTGGAATGCTCTATGGTCTAGCTGGAGTTGTCAGCTTCGCCATTGGACACTATCTGTACTACACTGCGATTAGCAAGTCAGGTGCAGCCCTCAGCGCAAGTCTAGTAGCCACATACCCACTACTAACAGTGATAATCGCAGCATTATTCTTTGGTGAACCTGTCACATTAAGAAGCGGAATAGGCACCTTGCTCATAGTGATAGGTGGACTGGTTCTCCTATTCTAGTTTGATAGGTCATCAGATACCCATTCCAGCCCTAGCTTGGAGAGCGTCTTCTCAGTAGGAACACCGTTTTTGTTCCAGCCCATCTTCTCGTAATAGTTCTCAAGCATACTATCCCAGTGAGGCATGATACTGATTCCCTTAGTTGGGCCATCAATTGGAGTCGACCCATATCGCTGCGAGGGTCTGTCATCCGCTTTTCCTATTCCCGCCTGTAGATTGAATGCTCGTAGTAAATTCACAGCCCTTCGACCAATATCCCATGCTTCTTCTGGACTCATATCCCAACCTGTGGCTGCTGATATTGCCTCAGCGAGTCGCTTGTGGTCCATTCTCGTGTTGAATCTACAGGTAACTGCACTGTCCTCTAGCTGCATCAATCCCTTTGTGCGTGCTACCTCGTCACTGATCACCATGGGATTAGCTGGTCCCTGTGCCTCGGGTACCATCGCGCTCATATGTGTCTCGATTGTGCTTGTGTTGCTCACGCTGGTATCAAACATCTCTGCCCAGCGGTTTCTATGGTCATGTCCTCTAGGCGTGTTTCCCTTCATAGTGTAGATGGCTGATTCCGCGGCTTTCCCACCTAGTTTCTGGGACGCCCTTTTGACACCCTCGGCAAGAATATCACCGAATCCTTCTCTGTTCGCTACCATGTAGAGTATTTTCTCAGCTCCCGCAACGTCACCAAACCCAGTCTTAAACCCTAATTGCTCCTCTGTAAGCCAACCCTGCTCCATGCCCTCCATAACCCAGCCCACAAGCCAGCCAGCCTCATTATTATCGACCCCCAGCCTGTCTGTTAACCCACTGAGCATCATGGTCGCCTCTACATCAGTGATACCCGTTGCTGGACCCCAAGCAGCCATCTGCTCATACTCTGGCTCCTCAACTACACACTTGTATGGACCGTCCTTAACCTCAAACATTGTAGAGTGGAGGAGTCTGCATCCCCAGCATGGTACTCTTTCTGTCTGATAATTCTCACGTAGTGTGGCTTCATCGAACTTTTCTGCCTCATCTGAGGTAACACCCCAATCATATGTGCTGTAGTTCTTTACTGGAAGCGCTCCGCTCTGGCCTTTCCACATGTTTGCCACGCCGCCAATGGTTCCTCTGAAGTATTCTACGTCCTCATACATCTCCTGAGCAACTGCTAGAAGCCTCTTCTGATCATGAACAGGTATCCTACCAGTGCCTCTGAAGGCGATGATTGCCTTGAGGCGTTTTGAACCGATTACTGCCCCAGTCCCATTGTGACTGGCGCTGTGACCATGGTCAAGGAATGTACCAGCCCATCGTACCTTCTTCTCCCCTGCTGGTCCAATTGAGAGTACGCTTGCGGTTCTACCCTTTGCACCGTGGATTTCTCGAAGCTTGTCTGTAACCTCATAGGTGTCCATGCCAAGGAGACTTGATGCATCCACGAGCTTCGCCTCGCCATCCTTCAACACGAGATACTGCCATTTCTCTGAGCACCCAGTCAATATGATTCCATCAAATCCACTGAACTTCATGTACGCTCCGAATAACCCGTTGGCTTGACTGCTTGTAGCACCGTCGGTCAGTGCGCCTTTGGTTACTATGCTTATTGAGCCGCTTCCACCAATTGCAGTGCCATTTAGTGGTCCAGTGCCAATGAATACAATGTTTCTTGGATCATTAAACTCGATGTCACGTGGAGCATAATCATAGAGAATCTTCGCACCAAGCGCGGTCCCCCCAAGATACTTGCGTAGAACCGCCTCACTGTAATTGACTGTCTCTATAGAACCATTTGTTAGGTTGATTCGTAGTATTTTTCCAGCGTAGCCCTTAAGGTCAGCCATAAAACTCACATAATCCAGAGTAACTGGTATTCAAAAAGGGTTCCAAGGATATGAGGCTCACAGTACGGTTCTACGGAGTAGCATATGATAAGACAGGTGTACGTGAGTGGAAGCCAGAGATAAAACCAGATTCAACAATATCATATCTTCTAGATGTCTTGGTTGAAGAGTTTCCACGCCTAAATGAACTGGTTTATGATGAAACGGGAAAGCCGTTTGAGTATCTATCGATTTCTGTGAACAACCAAGATATCCTAGGACTGAATGGAAGCGATACGAGGCTGTGTGATGGTGATATCGTGTTTATCATGCCGCCAATCGGTGGAGGCTAAATAGCCAAACCGATAAGATCAAAGTTGAACAATATCTTCACTATGTAGAGAACAACAACAGCTGCCACGTTCTGTACAGCGAACCTGTAATAATCTGGCTCAGTACGACTAAAGTACAAAGCACCCACAATAGGCGGTACAGCCAGTATGAACCAGAAGGTCCAGTAGACTAGGAAAATCGTGTTAACCAAGGAGACTAATGTGAATTCCAGTAAGTTCTGTGAGGCTGGAAACAAGGTATTCGTGAGGTAAAGGATTACTGCTGAGATTAGTGAGATCAGTGTCAATATTAGGTTAAGTAGAGTCCAACCCGGTAGAATTCTCTTGAATATCGCCTTTGGGTCCATCAAGGGCACATGTATGTATGCTCAGATAAAGGGGTTATTGAGATTCCTGCTCAGGCGGCTCAGGGTCTATCCAGCTAAACTTTTTCTCCAGAGTACTGCTGTAATAGTTGCGCCAATCATAGTCCACCTTCTTACCCCACTCAAAGTAGACACGCGGGTCGACGTAGCTCTTGAGGCTCGTTCCAAGGTTATAGTCCTTGGTTAGCTCTTTTGCCTCGATCTGAAGCTCGGTCTTCTCGATGAGCTCCTTGTCCTTCTGTTTGCGGTCTTCCATTCGTTCCTTGAGTTTTGCTATCTGTTCCCTGTGTTTGGCTTTGGTGTCCCTGATACGTTTTCTACCATTACTGATGACTTTCTTCTTTGAGGCGATACGGTTCTCTACACCTTTAGTGGCACGTCCATCCTTCTCACGCTCAGCAAGATCCTTCTTGTACTCTTCGAGCTGTTCCTTGTCAACCTCAAGCTTCGCCTCATACTTGGCGACACGTTCCTCGTATCTTAGATTCGTGTCATGGATACGCTGCTTGTACTTCTTTACGTTCTCACGAGCACGTTTACGCCGATCATTGAGCCGCTCTTTTTGACGCTCAAGACTCTTCTGCCATGAAGCCGAGATTGTGCGTTTATGGTTGCATGTTACGGCTGCCTCAAGGTTCGCGAGAGTAGCTGCATGTTTCTTAACATATTCTGGAGCCTCTGGGTCAACCTCTGTCTCTTTGAGTTTATTCTCAACTGCTTCGGTGGCGTAACAGGTTCTGAATACCTTGGCTGAAATTCCTTCCATAACTTCATCTAGGAACTCGCTTACAACACTGCTGTTTACCTCATCAAATAGCGTGTTTCCATTGCTGGAATCCATAAACTCCTGAAGATTATCAACAACGTCATCATCAAGCTCCGCTGTAAGGAGCAGTCTGACGCTGTCTTTTCCGAGGAAATCAAAGGTAACTGAGCCATCATCATTGATACAGATATGCTCAGCACGCAAACTTGAGGCCCCAACAGTATCGGCTTCCTCGTCCTCGTCTTTCTCGTCACCAACCCTGAACTTTAGCTCATCTATGAGATAACATACTGTGGCTGTTTTGCGGCGTTTCAGGTCCTCGTGTTTGAGGTTTTCAGCAATGAATTTTTTGATCTTGTTGAGGTTTTTCTTCAACTCGATGGCTTTGTCGAATTTTTCCCGTTCTTTCTTCTGTTTTATTGGGCTACTGTCATGAGGCCAGACGTACTTGATTTTCCCGGATAGTTTGTCTCTCCATCGTGCGATCCAGATGCTCTCTGGGTCCCATAGAACTTCTTTCCAGTCGCCCGGGGGGATTTCTGCGTTGGGGCTGAGGTTTATCTCTATGTCCTCGTGTCTTGGTCCTTCTTTCCATTTGCCCCTGTATGGGTGTTCGCCTCTTCCCATGAAGATGCTGCTAGGTTCTACCATGTAGTTGCCTAGTTCACAGCGTTCTCCGTCGATGGTTGCCCAGCCGTATTTCTCTTTGTTTGCTTCGCGTTCTTCTTTGCGTTGGTCTCGGAGGCGTTTTTTCTCTTCTTTGTCGAGGTTTTGTCTGTGTTCACGTTCGGCTATCACTATCTTGTAGATTGGTGTATAGTCAATGTCCCCGGGGAGCACCTTGAATTTCATCAGTTCACTGAGGTCTTCATGAAAGTTATCAGCAAAAACTGGGTCCTCTACGTAAGGTGTGCCTATCTTTTTCGCCCATGCTACTATTCGTTCTTCTTCCTCGGGAGTGAGTTTGTGTTCCTCGCCTTTGATCTTTACTGAGAGCCCCTGTGGTTCATATCTTGGGGGCACCATGACGCCGTTGTGATGCATAGACTCCATACTGTAGCCTCTGTTGACTCTGACAAATAACGCGAGTTTTTTTAAAGATTTAGCAAAGTCCCCTAGACGGGCAAGTATAATATCCTGCGGTTACACTGGTTTTTTGATGCCTGAGGAGAAGTTAATCAATAGAGACGAGGTCAGAGGCTTACTATTATTGGTCTTGCTGTTTGTCTCTGTGGTTGGCGGGCGTCAGTTAGGCAACTATTATGCCAGTTATCAGGAAATGACTCAACTGAAGGTACTTTTTGAGGTCACAGAGGAGGAGCTTTCCGGATACATCAACTCAATGATAAACGGACAAAACCCGGAACTCGAAATTGGACTAGTTATCGCTAGCCCCAACATGGATAACAGCGCGGGTATCGTCACAAGCACCCCTGATTATGTAAACCGGTGGTTGATTGGGCTAACTGTAAGCCCGTTGGTGGTAAATCAACCAGAGGCTTCCGAGGTAGAGCTTGAGATGCTTGTCGAAGAGACTGTCGTGGATGAGGCACTGTATGATTTTCCCAAGGAAAAAATCAGTTACATCGCCTATACTGATAGGTTTATGAGTCTGGACATCGAGGACCTTGACGAGTTCAGGAGTATAGTTGAAGCCAGTGTAGAGGAATACGGGGGAGAAGTCAAGGTAACCTTCCGAGGCAAGGTTCACATGCATCTGCTTTTCTTGGACACGTGGCTCCCATACGAGGTTACTAGGTATCCCATCGTCAGTGCTCCATATCTAGGATACGTTGACTCTGGGTGGGTCAGTTTCACTGAGGGCGAGGTTTCGAGTATGTCTGTGGATGAAGGGGGTTACGTGGTGGTTGATTTTAGGAACCCCACAAGGCTTCATAGTCTGAGGGAGGAGGTTACGTGTCAGATTTTCCATATCGGGGAAGAGGAGCCAGTGTTAACCATATCTAAGATAGTTAATGTTCCACCTAGTACTGATGGTCAGTATACTTTCTCGTTTAGATTTGAAGCCCCCGGTGATTATGTTTACAGGGTAATGTCTGGAGATAGGTTGCTTGTTGAGGGGGAGCAAGTTCTCTCCGTAGAGTAGCATATTATTAATTTTTTCAATACAAAAAATCATATTCTATTAGCGTAATTACCAATTGGGGGAGTACGAAATAGGCGCATATGGGTCATTATCAAGCGAAGAACTCTCCCTAGACATATTCAAACTACTAAACCGGGCTAAATCACAGTCAGAAGCAATCGACCAGATCCTACACAAGATAAAAGACCATTTTGGGGTCTCAGCAACTGCCATTCGCTTGGAAGACAATGGAGATTATCCCTATTATTTCTATGACGGGTTTAGTGATACCCATATCGAGATGGAGAATTATCTCTGTGATCCTGGGAATGGTCACCTTGAGTGTATGTGTGGACGTGTGTTAATGGGTAACACTGATCAAAGTCTGCCTTTTTTCACAGGTAAAGGTAGTTTTTGGTCAAACAACACGGATAATTTACTTGAAAACACTGGGGTTGAGGAGCTTGGAGAGACGAGAAACGTCTGTAACGCGGAAGGGTATCTTTCGGTGGCGCTTGTTCCTCTGAGAAGTTCTTCAGGGATTGTTGGGCTTCTTCAGTTGAATGATGAGAACACGGATAGATTTTCTACTGAGACCATTGATTTTCTTGAGAAGCTTGGGGAAAGTATTGGTATTGCCCTTGCGCGTCTTGATGAGGAAGAAGACCGCAGAGAGTTGGAAAAAGAACGTGAGAGACTTCTACATCAATATCAACTAAGAATAAAGGAACTTGACTGCCTCTACAAGATTAGCAAATTACAGGAGAACCAAGACCTAACAACTGATGAAATTCTTAACTTGATAGTCAATCTGCTTCCGGGTTCAACCCAGTATCCAGAGGTAGCTGTCGCGCGGTTATCCTTGGAGAATAAAGTGTATGATTCACAGGGATACGCTGATGCACCATACAGGTACAGTGCATTGATACAGAATTATGGCGTAATAGTCGGTAAACTATTGATTGGGTACCTAGAGGAACGCCCTAGCGAGTTCAGTGGTCCGTTCCTTGAGGAAGAGATAAAGTTGGTGAAACTTGTCTCAGAGACTATTTCCCGGATGATTGAGCGCCGGACTAATGGTGAGTGGCGAAAAGGCATAGACAAGTATGCTCTGGTCTTGAATGATGAAGAGATTCGTCATATCACCAAGCTGGTTTTGGAAGATATGGCGATTGGTGAGATGGATCGAGAAGAATATAACATCAGTGACCTCCCAGATGAATCACTCCAAACAATGGACTCCTATCTTAAGCTACAGTTCAATCTGGAGTTAAACAGGGCGCTTATCATTAAACTCCAGAACCTGCTCAAGATGGATGAAACGGTCTAAAAATACAGTAACTATCATTTTTTGGTTGATAAATAGATTAAGGATTAACCGTCGCTGTAAGGTAAGGGTTTAATAGTGAGCATCGGCATGCTGTTGGAGTCTCCCTGAAAATATGACAATCATATGATTGCCATTGTTTTTCCTTCCAAACAGGGAGACTAATGCTTAGACCCCATAATCAATCATGAAGAGCCCTTATACATGGTTCAAATACTACTCAAGGTTGATGATATTCGGATTAAACAGCCGTCAACTCCTGATGGCGGGAGTATTACTTGTTGTAATTGGTGGAGCATTCATATTGTATCGCCCCGTAGAGGAGCCGGCTTCAGGTTATCTTCAACTACAGCCAACAACGGGCTCACTGACTGTTCTTTTCGATAATTATCTCTATGACTCAAATTGCGGAACCGAATGGGGATACAGTTGTCTCATTGAAACCCCGGAAACAACCATATTGTTTGATACTGGAGGAGACCCAGAGGTGCTAGCCCATAACATAGAGGCATTAGATGTTGATGTACATGAGATTGACTGTATTGTTTTGAGCCATGAGCACTGGGACCACATAGGAGGACTGGAGGTTATACTTGGTGAAAAACCGAATATCCCAGTCTATGTACCCGGTGATTTCCCCTATCATATTATGAGCAGCATCAGATCCATGGGCGGAGAATGTGTTGAGTTTGGGAACGCGACAAAGATAACAGAAAGCATAGCGGTCACAAACACACTAAATGGTCCACCAGTGGAACACTCGTTAATCATCAAGACAAGTGAGGGCATCATACTTGTAACGGGATGCAGCCACCCCGGTGTTCAGAACCTAGCTAGAAACGCATATGAGTTAACCGAGGATAATATCCAGTTTGTTATCGGTGGGTATCATCTGGGTAGTGCCACCGATTATATGCTTGATAGTATCTGTGATGAACTGGATGAACTCGGTGTTGAGCGTGTATCTGCTACGCATTGTACTGGGGATGATTCTATCCAGTACTTTAGGGATAGATACGGAGAGAATTTCATCGAGTCAGGAGCTGGTTTCCGCTATGAGTTCGTCTAAGGATCTTGGGTTAGCGTTTTTCCATAGCTGTTCGTAGAGGTCTGTTGCCCACTTCAACACTGTTGGGTCTTCTGATACGAAGCCTCGGTAATCAATGCGCCCATCATTGGCGGGGAAACAGATTCCAGCGACTTGTTTCTCGCTTAGGGACATGAATAATGGCACTTTTTTCAGGGTATGGATTGAGAAGTTATTATTGATTACGGCTTCTCTGATGACTGGCCCTCTGTCGAACTCTGGTGGGATCACGATGTCTACTGGTTCTATGAGTTTTCCTTTGATTCCTCTTTCCAGTGCCTCGTTCCATGCGGGTATGATTGTGATGATATATCGGTCTGTGATCCTCCAGACATACTCCTCGGCTTCCCTTATCATCTGGTCTATGAGATGGAAGATAACCATCACATCATCAACGTATCTGCTGTTCTCCAGTTCACCAATACGTGAGACAAACTCGGTTGGAAGCAGTGAGAGATCGTGGTTCTGGAAGTAATCATTGTGACTGGAGATAAACTTGAAGCCTGTCATCTGTTTCAGAGCTAATTCCCCGTAACCAGTCAAGCTATGGCTTCCATCAGGGTTCTTAACGCTGAGCCCAATCTCACCGAGCCTAGAAAGATGTCTGCTGGTTTCTTGTGTGGTTAGGTCTAGTTCTTTGCTGAGGGCGGTTACTGTGAGACTCTCGTTTTGGAGTGTTCTGATTATTCGTAGCCGGTCCTCGTTGCTGAACTCGAAGAATAAGTCACAGAGATCACCTAGAGACATATAATCACTATTTTTCCATCACCGATATTAATGTCCCTACACCGCTCATGCAAGCACGTTATAGAGAAAAAGCGGTATAGTGTTCTCAAGGGGATATTGATGCATAGCTTCTCGGTTCAGATGAGCAATACTACGAGTATATCGGGTCTTATGGTGGATAGGAAAAAGGATGGAGTGTTTCTTGAGGGAGAGCTTGGGCTCATTGAGGAGATCGAGTTGATCGAGGAGCGTGTGTTGATGATTAAGGGAGTGAATGGCACTATACGTATTGACTTATCGAAAGAAGAGCTGCTACATGCGTTGCATCCTCAAACTAGTAGCGGGTAAAGAGGAATATTGCGAATGCATGATTAATCTTGAATACCTCTTAAACGATTCATACTGTATATACCGGTGGCGTAAAAGTTGAGCACAGTTACAGAGACAGCTATTAAAACGACGAAAAAATCGAGTAGGTTTGAGTTCATTGATTTTGCACGTGGAATCATCATGATCATTATGGCGTGGGACCATGTATCCGGGTTCTGGAACCAGTACCATCACGGCAGTGAGGGAATATTGGGCAGAGCCCCCCCATTCATCAACACCACATGGTTTCTGCTACGTTTCGTGAGTCACTACTGTGCCCCTACATTCGTATTCCTAGCTGGGACAGTACTCGCGATATCAACAATCAGGCGACTACGAAAAGGCGAAACAGAATGGAGCGTCACAATGCACCTAATCAAGAGAGGAATTGTACTTCTATTCTTTGAGGCTATGTTCGTTTCACCTGCTTTCAGTTTACCTTGGACATATTTCGGTGTGATCGCATGCATAGGAACCTGTATAATCATATTCAGTGTAGCGCGTAAGCTACCCACCAAGCTGATACTGGTTGCAGGAGTCTTAATTGTCTTGAACCATAGCTTCCTCGACCTCAGCTTCATCACTAGTAGAGCTAACTGGGCGTGGTACCTGAAAACGATACTTCATACGCCGAACTTTGAGCGTTGGCCATACTTTGCCCTCTACCCAATTATCCCATGGATTGGTGTAATGGGCATTGGCTGGGCTTTTGGTAATTATATTGAACCCAAGACTACTGATGAGCTACGCAAACTCAGAAACCCATTAATAATGACTGGAATTGCGTCAATAATAGCTTTCATACTTGTACGCTACTTCAACGGATACGGTAACCTGATCCCAAGAGCGGGAAACACGTTAGTTGACTGGCTCTATGTCAGCAAGTATCCACCAAGCGTAGCCTTCCTACTATGGACCCTTGGATTCATGTGTCTGATGCTCGCAACAGGTATAGTGCTTGAGGAAAGAGGACTGCTGGACAACAGGATAGTTGCAGCGGTT
>JAOZIG010000042.1 GCA_026014515.1 Candidatus Bathyarchaeota archaeon
TTCGTCTGGGTTAATAACACGGGAAGCTCCATCTTCGTGCCTGAGATACAGGTGAGTTTCACCTGTGACGAAGATTATACCTTCGAGCCTGAGGCACAGTGCTACTATGATGATGTATGTGAGCCCGGTTCGCATCCATACATGTACCAGTGTCAATTACCAGAAGACATGCCCACAGGAATATGTGAATACGATGTAGACCTACAGATGCATTGCATCGAGGTAGAAGTAACAGATGAGAACTACCCTGATGGATTACCCGGTTTCTGGCACGACAACTATGTTTTCAGTGAGGTGGGTTCAGAGCCAGATGATGACTGGTATCAGTTCTCTTTGGCTGAAGAACCGGCTTTTGTAGCCCTTGAGACGATGCCTGAGTGTATTGGGTACTATGATCCTGGATTATACTTGTATGATGTTGAGGTCTGGCCTGATCCTGATTTGGGAAAAGGGTACTGTGTGCAGCATAACATTGTTGAACTGGAACTCACCCCAGAGGATGCTGGTGTGATGTGTGGAGGGACTGTTGACTATGACGCTTATGGTTCCTTTGATGACGCACAGGTTTTCCCAATGGATAATCACCCTGGTTTGACTTGGACAACCATACCAAGCGATGAAGGATACCATGACATACTTGTCGAGGTACGGGAGAGAACAACAACAGATATTGAAGCCTCTGATTTGGTGGCGGTTTTTGTTGAGAATTACGTTAATACTGATGAGCCTGCAACGCTCTATGTTTGGTTAACAAATGAGTGTGATTATGGTTTCCTACCAGATTTTTCGATGATGATACCTGAGATCGATGAGGCTCCTGTGCTTACACTTTACGGAGATGATGTAGAAAACATTGCACCACCCGGTACAAGCGTATACAAGCTAGAGGTGGATGTAGGTGAGATTGAACCAAGCGAGGAAGGGTACTTTTTCGAGTTCTCCGTTGAACCAGCTGAAATATACATCATGACCTTGCCCGAGGGTGACGTTGATGTTGCAGATGATACACTGTATTATCGCTTCTTCCGTGATAACGAGGCGTTTCTTTCAGTGGGAGAGACCTTTGATGAAAGATTAGCTGAACAATGGGAGTCAAACAACATGTGGACATGGACTGTCGCTGACGAGGAATGGACCTCTGCGGGACCACATACAGTCTATGTTGAGGTAACCGATGACCTAGGTAACCCAGATTTTACCGGTGAAGGAGATAGGATAGGTATTGCTACTCTTGAAGTAACGGTTACAGATGATGGCTCTGAGCCAGATGTCGGGACAGGTGATGATACTGAAGGCTCTGAGGACGCGGGAACAACAGAAGGCACTGAAGACACAGGGGATGCCGGTTCAACAACAGGTTCTGAGACAGAAGAAGAGGAGGATGAACCAGAGGAAGAAACGGGGGGAGGAGGAATCGGTGACGTGATCCAGTCATTCATCGACCAGATTCTTGAGATACTCCGAGGCATTCTCGGCTAATCTCCTCTTTTTTCCCTAAACATATAACCTAGAAACCACATTTTCATCGGGTATGAGGATATACATCTGCGCACGCAACATGTACCACGATGAGACCGAGAAGATCGCCCGGTTCCTTGGTAAGCATGGGCATATGGTCTATTACGCGGCTAAAGATACGTACCAGAATGCGCCAGCGGATGAGGTTTTCCTCAACAACCTAGTCTTGATCAGAAACTGTGATGTTTTCATCGCCTACTTCACCAAGGATGGACATTATGGTATTGATTTCGCTGTAGAAGTTGGTATCGCTGCTGAAGCGGGGAAACCCATTATAGGCTACATGGATATCGAAAAAGGGTACCTAGAAGCGTTTGAAAAACGGTTTGAGAAGGACATAATGTTCAGTGGAGCCTTTACGCGAATGTTTGATGATCTTGAGGAGTTTGGGAATTATCTTCTTCTAATTTAGGCTTCTTTGAGTCTCGGTTATAGATAATGCTATTAGAGATTAGGGAAATAATCAGATGGTTTTAACGAGGTTTAGGTAAATGAAACGCATACTCAAGTTGGGTTTACTGGTTTTAACCATAGCACTTTTCTCAATGGGGTTCGTGTCAGCGGAATCCAAGTGGGCGATCGGACAAGAGGTACAGCTTATCGTCACAACCACAAACAACGGAGACGTTAATGTAATCCAATCTACAGGTACCATCACCATCGGTTCACCCGGTG
>JAOZIG010000281.1 GCA_026014515.1 Candidatus Bathyarchaeota archaeon
CTCCAAATCCTGTCCCTCAACCTAACCCTCAGCCTCCTCCACCACCTCCACCACCAGAGCCCCCAATTCCTCCAGTTCCGAGAAATTGGGCGTTTAGACCACCAGAGAGACCACCAGTGGGCCCTGTGAGACCTGTATTGGACTTGTCAATGCAGAGTTTTGAGTATGAAGAGCACAGCCGTTTCTTGTTGTTCTTCACTCGCAGAGTGACCAAGACTGGATACCTACCTAAGGCGGTGATCTCCCAACTTTACCCTAAAATCTGCAAAATGAACTCCGTTGAACTTATGTCCTACGAAAACTTATTGAAAAATGATGAAGTTTATCAAAGATACAATCTTTACTATCTTAGCAGCTCTGTTTCAGAATCCGCTAACTTCAACATCATGTGCACCAATTTGTGGTACAGTTTTGCAGGTAGAAAAGCCACTCAAGGATACAAGCTGTCCCGTGCTAATTCCAAGTATTCTGAGTCAAGGCGTCTCCAGAGTAACAATCTTGCCAAACGTTACAATGTTACTTTGGACGGTTTGAGAACAAAGTTGGTGCTGGTTGGACTGGGCGTTGCCACTGTATTTACCCTCTGGGCAAAGAGGAAGAGCAGTCAACGTTTGCACAATTTCGAAAACTGGGGAAAGCCACCTACTCTTTGGTTTCCTAGGTTAGATTCATGCTTGAAATATGCTGGTATCCGTCACACTATGATCCCAATGTTTCCTAACTTCTCTCTTGTGCTTGAAGAAGTTATAAAGTGCGTACCGTTCTTTGGGTGGCGCTTTGTTTCTTTTATTGAGTATCTGATCAATGGAAACTGGAAAACTAGCAATTGGCACAAGAAAAGCATGAAGTGGTCTTATTTGACTAGAATCAGAAAGCACAAGCTGGTAAACATGCCTGAACAAGAGTTGAAATTAGCCTACCGTTATTTCGTGGAAACTGGGGTAAACACCGTTTATCCTAGCATAGTTGAAGAACTTGATGACTGGTCCATGCCATCTAGAAGCTTGCCCAAGACAAGTGACAATGCCCCAAGACCATACGCCACCATTCAACATCCTGAACATAGACTTGATTTCAACGAGCAACAACCTTGGTACAGCTTGATGTGGGGAGTCAGCAACCTAGTCAAAAATGGGAACAGCTATGAAAACCAATACGCTTGTATCTCAGAAAGAGTGAATGCTCACAACAATACTGTGACCGATGAGGAAACCAAACATAAATTCATCAAACTTGCAGTTCAGGTTGTATTAGAGCATGATGATAATCCCTTGTTCTACGCACAGCTGACAGGTAGACAAAAGGTGAACATGGAACAATCCAGGGAGCAAATCGAAAACGGAACTGTACCTGAGACTGTGCAAGCATCAATCAAAGGAGACGAATTGATCAATGGGAATGACAAGAGTGTTCCCAGATTTCTTTGCAATCTCTCCGGAGTGGACTTTTACAAGATGGGCAAAATCACATCAGAATTGACTCATTGGTTGGCCACTCACTCATGGAACTACCTAGGTGAAGGGACTTTGACCCTAGGTGGTTTGGTCTCCCACCCATATCTTACTTGTGGATCCACTTCAAATCTGTTAGATGCATTCATCAAAAGAGCACTTTCAGCAGACAAGGGGCTATGGCAGTTACTTATGGGGGATGACACCCTTCTCTTGAATCGCTACAACAACACTGTCCTTGAGAACGACTTTTCTAGATACGACAGAACTCAAAATGACTTCCTCTTGTCTGTGCCTAACTTGGTGTTACTTGCCAATGGTTACGATGAACTAGTTGAGTTTAGGAAACAACAGTATCTTAAGCCTGTGGTCTTTAAAACACACAGGAAGTTGAGGAAACCTCTGCCAAAACTGAAGACCCCATCTGGAGAAAAACCACAGATGAGAATGACAGGGGAGGCGGCCACATGTTTGGATAATTCAATCAACAATGCATTTTCTACCTTAATAGCCATTCAAGCTGGTGGAGACATTACCCAGGAATATGCAAGATGTGGGCTTGTAGCAAAAGCAATCGTTACCGACACCGTTATGTACTCTACCTTTCTTAAAGGTGTCTTCTTGCCTGACGTCAATGGTGATTTCAGATGGGTCAGACTTCCTTCATGGATATGCAAATTTGGAAAAGTGCTTACAGATCCTTTTGCTGTGTTCAAGGGAACAGACAAGAACGAGGTT
>JAOZIG010000405.1 GCA_026014515.1 Candidatus Bathyarchaeota archaeon
CTTACATCAGTGATGCTCCGTTCTATGTATTTGAGGGTAACAGTTATGCTGGTCATATTGCTGTCGCCGCTTACACTGCTATGAGGTCTACGAGCAACACGCAGTTTCGTTGTACCATATTTACGCACCTCACTGATGTCGAGCTATTCTGGCCCTCTTTTATCACACCTCAGTCTGGTATCAATGGAGGGCGCGTTAAGCGTGGGAACCATAGCACAGAGCAGGTTGGTCTGCACCGACCAGTTTCTAGCGGGCTAGGACTGATCAAGTCAGGAACTAAGATGTTATCCACAATACCAGTGGTTGGACAATACATAGCACCACTTTCATGGGCTGCTAGCGTGGGAGAAAAACTGGCTATGGCAATGGGCTATAGCAAGCCCCCGTCTCATGCTAGGCAAGCAGTGGCTGTACAGTATCTCAATAATATGGCCACTTCTAGTGGTTATGATTACTCCCAACCCATGGGCATGATGGAAGACAACAGCTTACAGGTTTGTCGCGGCCTTGGAGGTTCTGACCTTGACCATATGGATATTATGTATCCCTTATCAATCCCAACGTACTTTGCAACTTTCAACTGGTCGATATCAGATGCTGCTGGAACTCAGAAATACACACAGCTCCAAGCCCCTGGATGGTATGACGTGGGTCTCACAAATGAGTTTTATCAGACTACCCCCCTTTCGTTCTTTTCTAGACTCTTCTCGTATTATCGCGGGTCGATTAATATTACGGTGAAGATCGTTAAGACAGAGTTTCACACAGGAAGGTTGAGGCTCTGGTATTCACCAAATTCCTCGCCTAGCGAGGATAATGGGGATACTAACTATTTGTACTCATCGATTATTGATCTTAAGGAGGCAAATGAATTCATGGTCACAATACCATATATGGGCAAAGACCTTTATGGGACTGTGCGCGCTAATCAAGGGGCGACTAATTGGGGGATTACCGTCATCAACCCACTTAGTGCCCCGACGACGGTATCGTCAACAATTACAGTCCTCATGGAGGTTTCTGCTGCGCCTGATTTCGAGTTTGCTGTGCCGAGGCCATCCAACCTTGGTTACATCATGTGGGCAACGAGGTTCAATGATACTGTGGCGTACACAACGTCTCCGAATTGGGTCACCCTCAATAACATTACTGGTGAGCTCGGGGACCCAGACCTTGTTTCGTTACAAGGGAATTATGGGACTAATCCCATTGGAAACGCACCAGATCAAGAACCGTCTCTTATTCCATCATTACTTGCTATTGGAGAACGAATCACTAGCGTCAAGCAACTCATGCAACGTAGTTATCCCCTTGGAAATGTTAATCGTAACGGAACTTTTCTTATTAATGTGGACGCTCCTGGTATTAGTGGTGGCTATAATCAAAACAACATGATTATGGGGAACAATAACACCTTTTGCCTATTGCGTGACTGTTATGCCTTTTATCGAGGTTCAGTACGATTTAAGATGGCATTAGCTGATACCTCAAGCACTGTCCGCATGAATAGTTTTCTTGCGAATACGCAGTATACTCCAGGGCCTGGCTCTGCAGCAAACTGCTATCCAACCGTAGTTTCATTGGGGACTAACATTGCAAGTAATTCTTTTGGCATGGTTGAAGTGCCTGCCAACCAAGGGGCTGTTGAGCTTAGCGTACCAAATTATGGACGCAATCCTTGTCGTAGGTCATTTATGACTATGAACAAGTATGACCAGGGCAGGTCCCAGGTTCAAAAGGAGGCTCGTTTGGTTGTCATTGTCCCTACTGGGACAGGCAACTATAAAGGTAACACGTACCTATCAGCAGGAGATGATTTTCAACTCGGCCTATGGGTGTGCAGTCCGACCTACTCAGCAACGATATCGTGGCCAGCTTACTCGGATCTTGACCCCGTTATCATTCCGAAGAACATTTAGTTGTTCCTATTTGAAGGTTTTCTATCAACTTCTTTCCTTCATCTTATTTAGAAGTTTTGTTAATTATTGTAAACCGCAGACCGCTGGTCTAGGACCCTTACAGGGAGTCTTGGGCCAGCGTATCTTTGAAACGGTTTTTAGCTCTCGCCTTGAGCCAATAAGCTAAGATTGGAAAAAGCTTAGTTTCGGGTGGTTGCGATTTTTGAGTCGCCACCTCTCTTTTTCTTAGCAAAAAAAAAAAAAAAAATCGCAAACACCCGAAACTAAG
>JAOZIG010000174.1 GCA_026014515.1 Candidatus Bathyarchaeota archaeon
GTATACCCCTTTGTTTACCTGTGATCCCAAGAAAACCCCTACAATAATGTGATGTAGAGGCGTCCCAAAGGCTAGAAAACACAACACAAAAGCGATAATCGTATCTTTGAGGGTTTTACGCTTCTGATAAACTATGA
Source organism: Candidatus Bathyarchaeota archaeon (assembly GCA_026014515.1). Lineage (GTDB taxonomy): Archaea > Thermoproteota > Bathyarchaeia > TCS64 > TCS64 > RBG-16-57-9. Next base: position 138 of record JAOZIG010000174.1, read on the forward strand.
CCGCACCAATAATCCCCGTAACCAGGCCGAATAACAATATTGGATGAAGTGCCATATCGAGGTGTATATCGAGTTGAGGATAAAATATTTGGGAGATTAGAGTAAAGATTCCAGCTCAGGGTCAGTCTTCTGAAGCTCCCTACAAGCATCAATAGTCTCAAAAGCTCTACGGATATGTGGAATCGTAATAGAACCACCCACAATCAAGCTCACATTCAAAGCCTCATACAGCTCCTCGTTCGATGCACCAAGCTGGATCAACCGTACAAGGTGATAGGTGACACAATCGTCACACTTCAAAACCAAGCTCGTTGTCAAACCCATGAACTCAAGTGTTTTCTCATCCAATGCACCTGGCTCATAAGCCCTGCTATCCAGCGCCCAGAACCGTTTCAAACCAAGGTGACCACAATTAGTGATACGTTCATTCATCCGATGCCGGAACTCGTTGTATTCCTGTAAGTCTTTCATAACCTCTTCAACACGATGAACGCCTATAAGGTATGGCGTCCTAGGGGAGGAAATTTATTCCAGAGCTACTAATAACCCCCACTATGACCCTGATCAAGGAAGACGACGAGATATACCTCGTCCTAGACTCACGCAGAAACTACAAAGTACAGGTCGAACAAGACAAACAATTCCACACCCACAAAGGATACATCGAACTAGGAGACCTCATAGGCCAACCCTATGGCATCACAGTCACAAGCAGCCTCGGAGTCAGCTTTTACGTCCTAAAGCCATTGATCAGGGACCGCGTACTCAAGACTGATCGTCATACTCAGGTACTCTACCCAAAAGACATCAGCTACATCCTATTCCAACTAGGCATAGGACCCGGAAGCACAGTAGTAGAAGCAGGAACAGGCAGCGGCGCACTAACAATGGCACTAGCAAACACAGTACGCCCAGATGGTAAAATATACAGCTATGATATCAGTGAAAAACACCAGAATACAGCAGCCAAAAACATCGAACGATCAGGACTAATGCCCTACGTAAACCTAGCCATACTCGACATCACAGAAGGCATTCCACACGAAGATGTTGACGCAGTCATCCTTGATATGGCGACACCATGGCAAGTAGTTGAACACGCATGGAAAGCCATGGCTGGAAGCGCGGTATTCCTCAGCTTCAGCCCAACAATAGAACAAGTAATGAAGACAACTGAGGAGCTCAACAAACATCCATTCATTGAGATCGAAACCGTAGAACTGATGCTCAGAGAGATCACTGTCGCCTACAACAAGACACGCCCAAAAACCCAGATGATTGGACACTCAGGTTATCTAACATCAGCTCGAAAGGTCACCAAGCTTCTAGAATGATTTTAATCACCCATAACAGAATTAACATCCATGGACCTTGTAAAACCTAGAAGGCTCAGTGAAGGAGCCAATATACTGATTATCACACCAGCAAGCAGTATTACTACAGCGGATGAAACAGTGCAACGAGGAGTACACAACCTCGAAGAAATTGGCTTCAACGTAGAGATACATCCGAGCTGTTACGGAGACTTTAAGGGTACATCGGGTCCACCACGTGAACGCGCAGAGGTACTGATGAACGCATTCAAGAGTGACACCGTTGATGGCATAATGTGCTACTGGGGAGGATGGAACAGCAATGATCTCCTCGATTATCTTGATTGGGGACTCATCAGGGCAAACCCCAAGGTCTTCATCGGGTACAGTGACATCACCTTCCTAAACACAGCACTCTACGAGAAAGCAGGCTTGGTAAACTTCCAAGGACCAGCCTTGATCACATTTACCCACGAGTTCCTGATGCCCTGGGAGATACAAGTCTTCAAGGACATACTCATGACACCAAACGAGACATACGAGCTACGAGCCTCACCAACCTTCATAGATGACGCATACTTCTACATGCACCCAGAGAAACCTGTTGTCGAACAACCCAACCCCGGATGGCACATCATCAAAGAAGGCACAGCACAGGGACCAATCATAGGAGGACACATAGGCACACTACTAAACCTCGCAGGCACAGCGTACTGGCCAGACCTAGAAGGCA
>JAOZIG010000535.1 GCA_026014515.1 Candidatus Bathyarchaeota archaeon
TGGGGAACCACTGGATACTACTGTTTCTCCAACTTGGTTTCCAAGTCGACTGAACAAGGATAATGAATTAACGGCTCTTCCGCCGCCCCCATGAGACATGAATAACCCATACGGTTTACCACCGTAGCCGGGCTTGTTTCTCTGGAGATACCAATCGTCCATGAATGTTTTCAATGTACCAGCAACATAACTAAAATAATCAGGGGACCCAATGGCGACCACATCATACTCTGGGTACTCGGTGATGGGGTATCTTTCCTCGTTGGCATTATGGAGAGTTACCGTGCATCCCGCTTCACGTAGACCCTCAGCGACAGCTTCAGCCATCTTTCCAGTGTTACCATATTGTTGAGAATGGTATAGAACAAGTGCTTTCATAATAAAATGAAAAACACGGAGATTTATGAAGCATTACCCGTCTTCCAAAAGATACTGCTATTGATGTACTCTTTGCGTTTCTGGTCGCTCCAGCTCTCCATCCTACTAAGATTACTCAACCTGTCAGCGAACTTTACCAAGACAGCCTTGTGGAATAGCACATTGTAATCGTCTGTTGATTTGAGGTTTGAGAATACCTTACTGTGTTTATCATGGGTGACCATCCTCACTATCTCAGCTATATTGGGCGTGAACACGGTTTTTAACTCATCATAGGTGGTATCAGTGTCCTCTAATACATCGTGGAGGAGACCCGCACATAGAATCTCGGTATCATCCGAGACATCGATCAAAATCCCGTAAACCTGAACCACGTGGGCGAAAAAGTAGGGTCTCCCTTGATCATCAAGCTGTCCCTTGTGGCGCTCACTTGCGAACTCAAGCGCCTTATCCACTAATCCACGGTCCAGTGTATTCTTCATCAAGTCTTATCAGACCAATAGTATAGAAAAGAGTAAAATAAACTACTCTAGGGTCAGCATTCCTTTTTTGCTGAGCCAATCTGCTTGGTTTCTCGTATAACGGAAAATGATATCTCCTTTCTCCTCTGACTGGAAATCCCAAGGACTCACCAAGACAACATCGCCCTCACGGACCCAGTTACGTTTCTTCATCTTGCCTCTTACTCGACAGACACGAGTTTCCCCGTCCTGACACTTGACATTCATTCTTGCTTGTCCATAATTCTTCTTAACGACACCCAGAATATCGAACTTGTTAGGCATTTTGATGCCTTTTCTGATGTCGCCTTCGTTTTTTACTAATCTCTTACCCACGGTAATGCAAATCCACGCCCAAGTACATAGGGCTTGATATAAATGATCCGAAATAGCCTCAATAGAAAATAATAGAAAACGAGAAAAAACGCATACGGTTTCTGGATTTTTCCGGGAAAATCCATGAAAGCCCAATTTTTCCATTAAGCATTAAAATAAATACAGTTACAATGATTCTGAATAATGGCGATACCTGATGAGTCACATCCCAGAGTTTCCTGAACTGCTTCGACTTGCTGAAACAAAACTAACTCAAAGACTGGGTGGTAGCACCCGGGTCCAATTCATCAGGGGATACGATGAAGAGATTCAGACGATAATACACGCCATAGATAAGAAAAAGTTCAGGGAGGAACTCAGATACACGTTGCTTGAGATAGAGCAAAGGATGATGAAACCCGGTTTTCTCTGTCTCCTTGTTTACTTGGATGATGAACCAATCGCGTTTGAGTATGGGTATGATGTATCTGAGGGCGTCTACTTCTCTGATAGCCAAGCTGCATTAATCGAGGGTAAAGGAGTGGGTACTACTCAGTTCGCTTTAGAGATACTGTACCTCTACAAGAAAGGCTACAAACAGATCACATTGTCCACAGAGGAGCTTGACGATCAAGGGCGAACACTGAGAAGCTTCTGGGAGCGTATGGGGTTTAGTGTGACAAACCGTGACGCTGGTGGGAATGTGGATATGATGATGGAGCTAAGCCCGGAAACAGCATATTACCAGTATGAACGCTATATCAAGCCGAGATAATTCACGTATTTCTAGTTAAATCATCAAAAAAACCCTATTAACAAAACCCCTTAACCATAATATAGACAATTGATGAGATGAAGACGATACAGGCATAGACCCTTTGTTTGTTATAAACGTCCATATAGAAGATACAGGTGCAGAAGAGGACCCGGACTTCTATGGTGGCTCCTCCTATTTGGTTTATTGAGGCGGAGGAGGTGAAAGCGCTGAAGAGTCTAGGTAAATGTCCGAAATGTGATGCGGAGCTCAAGGATAGTGATGTTGAGGAAATTCACTTCCGAGGTCTAGTGATAAGCCACTTCGCCTACAGGTGTAACAAATGTGGATACATCATCGGTTTCGGCGTAACATTCAGGGGCTAAGCAACGAAAAGGGTACCATAACCCTTCTCACCCCGTAACCTACCCAACAAGTTACCTTTTTTCATCATAGATAATATTGAGACTTCCATGCCAGACTCAATGAGAGGCTTGGACTCAAGGATGGTGGCTAGTTTTCCAATGATTGCTCCACTTGCATCTCGGGGATTATTTGTCTTGAAAGACTCCATCAATTTAGGTATCTCTGTTAACGGAATGGACTCATGTAACTCCGCGTCCTTGAAGGATTTAGGGTCTTTATCGTAGACACCTTCAACATCAGCTGCGAATATGAGACGCGAAGCCTCAAGCTCCCGTGCTAATGTAAGTGCTAGTTTGTCTCCACTGCAGACCGTAAAACCCATCTCATGGTCATATATCATGTCGCCACCAATTAGAGGCACCATGCCAACACCCATGTATCCAGTCAGTGGCTTGAGGTTATATGGGTCAAGTTTTCCCTTGGTGCTGGTGAATACGCTTGATGCGGCTATGTGGATTACAGGAATATCGTTATCTTGAAGCCCCTTGATCAATGCTGCTCTGAGTTCATCCACCTTGCTCTGTGTCTTAGATAGGGGTAGTAGCTGAGACTGGTCTATGAATCCCTTGTAGAGTTTATGTTGAATTACAGGAGGATGACCGTAGCTTCCTACACCCTGCACTATCACAAACTTTCCCCCCAGATTGGAGTCCATAGCTTCTTTGATCTCTGCACATACGGATGAAATGGTTTCTTTTCGTAGCGTGTAGGGTGTGGACTTGTCTGTGATGAGGCTGCCCCCCAGCTTGATAACCGTAAGGTTCTGCATATTCATCACCTAGATGGTGGTTAACGCGTATCCCCATAAACCAGGGGCAACGGCGTTAAAGATCATCATAACAACGAGCACCGAGACAACTATAGTAATATTATCTAATGATGGAGGTGAGACTGCCTCAACAATGGTTGCTATCAACGAGAAAACCATTATAGAGACCAGTAATCCGCTTGCTGAGATGGCTGCTGTCTCCAAGCTGAACATTGATACTAGTATCAGGCTGAAGAGGAATGAGCCAACAAACATACCAATGCTTCCCATCAAGGTCTTCTTGCTACCGAAGAACCCGAACTTTACCTTTCCACCATATTGTCTACCTATGATATCGGCTAACCCATCACCACCAGCCAAGCAACCAAACACAATGAAGGCTGTAGGATTAGCATCAGCTAACCCGGTGACAGGGATATAGAACCATAAAATCGTGGCTAATACCACGATAACAGCATAATACAGGGTGCCTTTCAGTAACTCAGCGGGGTCACCTGAGCGACTCATAGATCGGACAAACGCCTCATCCTCAATTATACCCTTTCCTATTGCCGTAAACATGGCTACAAATAGCATGGGTACAAGCATTGCGATGTATCGGCTGGTCCAAGCACCAGAGTATAGTGGCCATGTGGCCATGAATATGGGTGCTACGAGCAGGTGTACTACTTTTCTTGTGATTACTGTTGGTAGTAGCCCTTTTTTCTGTATGTAGCCGTTGATCTGTACCACCGCCATAACAACGGTTAGGCTAATGATTGCAGCGATTATATCCCAGATTAATACTCTGTCTGGTCCTAGTGGATTAAACATACAAGTTGTCCTGTTGAATGCGTTTATAACGGTTACCCGGAGTTTGTGATACTCTTATACTACGCGACACCATCCATGTCTATTATGTCAGAGAAATCCGAGGAGAGTCTCGCATACGGTGGTCAGGCGCTTATTGAAGGCGTCATGATGCGGTCAGGTGAGACCATGGTTATGTGCGTCAGACAACCAGACAACGAGATCGCCACATTCCACCTAACAGTCAATAACATCACCAAGAAGAACAAGCTCCTCGGCTTACCATTCATCAGAGGCATAGCGATGCTCTTTGAGACCATGTATTTCGGTGTCAAGGCTATGATGCAGAGCGCTAATGTTGCGCTTGAGGAAGAGGATGAGGAGTTTACCATCTGGGACTATGTGTTGTTGTTGGTGATGCTGCTTGTGATGAATGGTTTGTTTATCGCTATCCCGTATGTTTTGACGAATTATCTCGGATTGAATGGTGTCTTGTTTAATGTGGTAGAGTCAGGGATTCGTCTAGGGTTGTTCATGGGATACCTGTTCGCCATCAGTCAATGGGGTGAAGTTGCACGGGTGTTCCAGTACCATGGCGCAGAACACAAGGCAATCAACGCATACGAAGGAGGCTGTAACATGGAGATACAGGACGTAGCCAAGTATCCAAGACTCAACCCAAGATGCGGTACATCATTCATGTTCTTCACAGTGCTCACAAGCATCGCATTATTCGCTTTGATACCAAGAACCAATTACCTGCTTAGCCTAGGGTATCGCATCGCGTTGATCCCTGTGATCGCGGGTATAAGCTACGAGTTGTTGAAGCTCAGCGACACGTATCGTGAATCAGCTTTGATTAAGATGCTTATTGCACCCGGGTTATGGTTCCAGCGGCTAACGACAAAAGAGCCCACTGAGGATATGCTTGAGGTAGCTGTTCAGGCTCTTCAAGAGGTTAAGGCTCATAGGTCTGAGATGGAGTAAAATACTCAACCACCAGTATTTCTTCTATGAATCCTGATTTTGGCGTCTTCATCCCACCTGAAGGCCCACCATACAAAGAGATCAAACGCATGACACAGCTTACTGAGGAGTTAGACTATCATAGCATATGGCTCAGCGACCACCTTCATGGAATGTACGAGAACCAAGGAGCACCAAGATACGAGTGCTGGACCCTAGGTACAGCACTAGCTGCAACCACGAAGAGGGTTAAGTTTGGTCAACTCACAATGGCTGTACCATTCAGGAACCCCGCGTTGACAGCCAAGATGGCAGCAACCCTAGATAACATCACAGATGGGAGAGTAATACTTAGCATTGGAGCGGGATGGCATACAGACGAGTTCAAGGGCTATGGATATGATTACGGCTCAACGGGAAGCAGATCAACAAGACTCGAAGAAGCCGCAAAAATCATAAGACTTCTCTGGAACGAGGAAAAACCAAGCTACAAAGGCAAATACTACAGCATTGATGGGGCATACTGCAGCCCGAAACCAGTGCAGAACCTCATGCCACTGATGATAGCCGGTGACGGAGAGAAACGAACCCTACGAACAGCGGCAAGATATGGGGATATGACAAACTACGCTGCGTGGACAGGCACACCAGACAAGTTCAGAGCCAAAACAGAGATACTGCTCAAACACTGTGAAAACGAGAACCGGGACCCAGATGAGATCACCAAGACGTGGGCAGCCTTCGTCTTCATTGATGAATCAATGGAAAAGGCAACAGAGAAGATGAAAAAACGCTATGAAGGTATAACATGGACTCAACCAGGCAAAGGACTCGTAGGCACCCCTGAATCAATCAGACAAGACATCTACAAGTACATCGACGCTGGAACAAACATGTTCATATTAAGTTTCCTAGGCGGAGAATGGGATAAAGAAGCAAACCTCTTCAAAGAAGAGGTAATCACAAACCTCTAACCGCTGTAGAGAACCATCTCGATCTCGACAAGGATAGCTGGACTAACCAAGTCACAGACAATGGTGCTTCTCACTGGCTTGTTCTCACCGAAGAAGCTTCCATAGACCTTGTTCATGGCGCTGAAATCCTCCATGTTCTTGAGGAAAACCGTTGTTTTCACTGCGTCATCAAATGTGACACCCGCTACATCAAGAGTGTTCTTGATCTTCTCCATGGTCTGTCTTGTTTGACTCTCAATATCATCCAGGGCATTACCCTCGTTATCTCGTGAACCAGTATGCCCGGATATGTAAACGAATCCTCCGGCTTTTACGATGTTTGAAAAGGGTAGTGTCTGGTTTTTTGATAAAGTAATATGCTCTTTTGGCATACCGCCTTGATGCAGTACTCCTTTTTATTGGGTTTGGTTCGATGAAGCTATATCTTATAACGTAAAATATTGAAGAGTGGGGGAGCATGTGGTATAACGATATTCTGATAATCCTGATGGGTTTCGTAGCTTTACTTATGATTATAATGGCTGTAATGATGTCCGCAAGGGTGAGAAAACCCAAACCAGCCAAAACAGAGACAGAAAAAGAGGACCCCGAGAAAATATTTATTGAAAAAGGATTCGAGGCAAAACAAGAACCAGTAGAAGAAACCCCAATTGAGGAAGAATTTACACCTGTTTTCATTGAACCCGAACCCATTGAACCGATCAATGAGCCGCAACCAGAGTACACCGTTGAGATCGAGCCAGTAACCATCGAAGAACCAGAACCAATACCAGAGGAACTGGAAACCATCTTAGAAGAGCCAATAGAGATCCCTGAAAATGATGATGTCGTCATTACTCCAATCGAGCCTATAATAATTGAAGCAGAAACAGTCGAGCCCGAACCAGAGCCCCCACTTATACCAGAACCATCAGATGATGTAGTTATCACCCCAAACGAGACATTCTACGACCCAGAGCCCGAGAAAACAGAAGAACCAGTCATCATAGAAGACTCTCCAACATTAGAAGAAGAGGAACCAATACCAGAGCCTGAACCCGTCGAAGAGCCTCCAACAGATGAAGAAGTTGAAATAGAGGACATACCCGACGTGGAGCTACCTCCACTGGAATCAGATGAACCCGAACCCGTGCCTGAAGAAATCGAACCCGAGCCAGAGCCCGACCCTGAACCTGAGCCAGTGGTACCTGTAGTTGCTGAAAAGAAAGCTCAATCAAGACGGCTTAGAAAACCAGTTATTGATGAATCAGATCCAGAGCTCAAGGTTGATCTAGGTGTTGAGACCTGCCCACACTGTGGAGCAAAAGTGCCTGACACTATCTACTGTATATTGTGTGGAAAACCACTAGACCCTGAAAACGCTATCGGGTACGAGGAAGAAGAGAGCTAGACTTTCACTAACTGATAGACTGGCTCAACCCCTGCCTGCTTAAATAAGACCCCGACTGGGCATGTTAGACAGGTTAGCTCAAGCACTTTCTCTAATTTATCCTGATCCGCGTCGCTTTTCACCTTGGTGATAAACTCGATGGACTCTATGGTTTTGGACCCATCGGGTTTATCCGCCACCACCTCCACCTCAAGACTCTCAAACGTGATACGACGTTTCTCGGCTATTATCTTGAAAATTGTAACAATACAACCCGCGTAGCTCATCACTGATAACTCAAGGGCGGTAGGTCCAATGTTCTCAGCACTGGGCAAGTCACATATGGTCTCGTGTCCCCTTCCATCGTTGAGAAGTACCTGACTGTTACCATTCCACTTTGCGGTTGATCTCATCAATCCCATGTTAGTTCAGTTGAATCGAAAGCCGGGATTTTAAAACTAACCTAAGCATTGTAAAAAAGATAATTACTTTAAATAGGGATTAAGACTTCCTGAGACGCACAGCGCATACCTTCAACTCAGGAATCTTACTATCAGGGTCCAACGCTGGGTTAGTCAAGACATTTGCTGCAGCCTCAACGAAGTGGAAAGGTATGAAAACTGTTCCAAGATCACTCATATCTGTAACCTTGGTTTTGCCTGTGATGGTTCCACGCCTGCTACTGACCTCAACGAGATCACCATCCTCCAACCCAAGTGAAGCCGCATCAACAGGGTTAATCTCAATTGGGCACTCAGGCACCAAAGTATCAAGCACCTTGCTTCTACGCGTCATTGTCCCAGTGTGGAAATGCTGAAGCAACCTACCAGTAGTCAACATGTAAGGGTAATCCGCATCAGGTAACTCCTCTGCTGGCTTGTACTCTACTCCATGGAACCTGCCCAAGCCTCTGCTGAACTTGTATCTGTGGAGGAACTGGGTGCCGGGGTGATCGAATACTGGGCATGGCCACTGTATCCCTGTTTTTTGGATTCTTTCATGGGTGATTCCACCATAGATTGGCGTCACTGATGCGATCTCTTTCATTATATCTGCAGCAGAGCCATAGAACATGGGGTACCCCATTCTTGTGGCTACATCGCAGAGTATCTGCCAGTCAAGTCTACTGGTTCCCGGTGGCTCAACTGCCTTACGCACCATCTGAACCCTTCTAGCTGTGTTTGTGAATGTACCATCTTTCTCAGCAAAGCCGCAAGAGGGTAACACTACATCAGCATACTGAGCAGTTTCGGTCAAGAACACATCTTGTACCACGAGGAAACCGAGTTTCTTGAGACTCACCTCAACATGAGTAATATCAGGCTCGCTTACCATGGGGTTCTCACCCATGATATACATGGCTTGAACATCTCCCCTGCCGACGGCGTTGAAAGCCTCAACCATGGTCAACCCGTTTCTTTCATCGAGTTTTGCACCCCAAGCCTCCTCAAATTTACGTCTTATGAGGGGGTCTTCTACGCTCTGATAACCGCTATAGACGTTGGGTAGGGCTCCTAGGTCGCAGGCGCCTTGCACATTGTTTTGTCCTCTTAGTGGGTTGACTCCTGTGCCGTGTTTTCCTACGTTTCCTGTGAGCATGGCTAGGTTTGCTGTGCTGAGTACGTTGTCTGCGCCTGTGGTGTGCTGTGTGATGCCCATGCTGAATATGATTGAAGCCCTATCCGAATTGGAGTACAGTCTTGCTGCTTCCCTAAGAGTATCAGCGGAGACACCTGTTATCCGTTCTACGCGCTCGGGGGTATACTTCTCGACTGTGTTCTTGAGTTCCTCATAGTTCTCGGTGCGTTCAAGGATGAAAGTCTCGTCCTGTAGGTTCTCCTCGATTATGACATTCATCAAACCATTCATTAACGTAACATCAGTGCCTCCGCGCTGACGCAGCCAAATAGATGAATCACGTACCAATCCAATCTTTCTTGGGTCAGCTACTATCAGTTTGGCGTCTCTATCAAGAACCGCTTGCCTGATGTATTTCGCGATAACCGGGTGATTCTCAGTGGTATTGCTACCTATAACGAAGAAACAGTCTGTATCAAGCATCTCCTGAATGCTGTTAGTCATGGCACCAGAGCCAAACGCCTTCACCAACCCAGCCACAGTGGGAGCATGACAAAGCCTAGCACAGTGATCAACGCTGTTTGTGCCGATACATGCCCTGACGAACTTTTGGAACACATAATTTTCCTCGTTTGTACACTTCGCTGAGGCTAAACCCACGATTGAACGTGCTCCATATTGGTCTTTTACCTCAGCCAACTTACCAGCGACAAGGTCAAGCGCCTCATCCCATGTAGCTTCCCTAAACTCACCGAAATCATCCCGGACAAGTGGTGTGGTTAATCGTTCTGGGCTGTTCACCCAGTCGTATCCAAATCTTCCCTTGACGCATAGACTTCCACTGTTCTCGATGGCGTCTTCTTTGCCCTTGACTTTGACGATGGTATTATCCTTGGTGTATAATTCAAGGGTGCATCCTACTCCACAGTATGGGCAGGTGGTCTCGGTCATCTCAAGCTCCTTCCAGCGTCCCTTGAACCTGCTTGGTTTCTCAGTTAATGCACCTGTTGGACAGACCTGTATGCATTCGCCACAGTTTACACAGTCGCTGTCAGTGAATAACTCACCCAGACCAGCGATAACTACTGTATCGTAGCCTCGGTTCTTGTAGCTGAGGACATCATGGTGTCGTACATTATTGCATGCTGAGATGCATCTGCCACAGAGAACACACATGTTAGGATCGAAGATGATAGCTGGACTACTGTCATCGACTGGTTTATCGATGTCCTGTGGCTTGAAGGCTGTTTTATGTAGGTTTAGTTCCATCTCATAAGCTAAATCCTGTAGTATGCATTGTCCGTCTTGTTCACAGGTGACACAGTCGGCTCGGTGATTTGATAATAATAGCTCTAGGTTTAGGCGTCTAGCGTCCAAGACTCGTTTGCTCTTGGTTTCGACTTTCATGTCGTTTGTGATTGGTGTGGTACAGGCTGCCTCAAGCCGGTCACTGCGTCCAATATCTACTACACATATTCTGCATGCGCCATTCGGTGGTAGCAATGGGTGATGGCATAGGGTTGGTATGTGTATCCTGTTTTCCTGTGCTACTTCAAGTATGGTTTGCCCTTTCTTGCCTGTGACTCGTTTTCCGTCTATGGTTATTTCTACTGACATCTACCATACCTCCTTTATCGCTGTGAATGGACACGCGGTATAACATTGACCACATTTTATGCAAGCATCTTGGTTGATCAACGCCTTCTTATCAGGCTCAACCTGAGTAATAGCCCCTACGGGACACTCCTTTACACAGATTCCACAGCTCTTGCATAAATCAGAATCAACATTATAGCCCCTGATCAAAGCGTCACATACGCCTGCTGGGCACCGTTTCTCGTTGATATGTGCCAGATACTCGTCTTCAAAGTATTTGATGGTGGTTAGCACAGGATTTGGTGCGCTACGTCCGAGAGCACATAGGCTGCTGTCTATGATGCCTGTGCTCATGTATTTGAGGAGTTCAAGGTCCTCAAGTTTACCCTCGCCTCTTGTGATTCTATCTAGTATCTCGTGCATCCGCTTCAAACCAATACGGCAAGGTGTGCACTGACCACATGATTCAGCTGTGGTAAAGCCTAGGAAGAACTTGGCAACATCAACTGTACAACTGGTATCATCCATCACCACAACACCCCCGCTGCCCATGATGCTTCCCGCTGCTTGGAGTGACTCATAGTCCAAGGCTAGGTCAAGGTGTTCTTCTGATAGGCACCCACCTGAGGGTCCACCGGTCTGGACCGCCTTGAAACTGTGTCCTTCACGCGGTCCACCGCCTATATCGAATACAAGTGTTCTGAGCGATGTTCCCAATGGTACTTCAACTGCACCGCTGTTCTGGATGGCACCTGTGAGGCAGAATACCTTGGTTCCTTTACTCTTCTCGCTGCCTACTTCCGCGAATTTCTCTGGTCCATCTCTAATTATCTTAGGTACATGGGCGAGTGTCTCAACGTTATTGATGGCTGTTGGTTTACCCCAGAGTCCTTTTGTTGATGGGAACGGTGGACGCGGGGTTGGCATGGCTCGTTTTCCCTCGATTGCAGCCATTAACGCGGTCTCTTCCCCGCATACGAAGGCACCTGCGCTGAGGATTACCTCGGCTTTAAAGCTGAACCCTGAGTTTAGTATGTTTTCCCCTAGGTAGCCTCGTTCAAAAGCCTCTCTTACCGCGTGTTGAAGCCGTTTACCCATCAAAGGCTTCTCGGCTCGTACGAAAAAGAAGCCCTCACCTGCGCCGATAGCGTAGGCTGCGATGATTAAACCTTCAAGTATCTTGTGGGGGTCACCCTCAGCGTTAAGCCTGTTCATGAATGCCCCCGGGTCACCTTCGTCCGCGTTGCAGATTACATATTTTTTATCGCTTGTTACTGGGCGAGTGAATTTCCATTTGAGTCCAGTGGGGAACCCTGCTCCACCTCTTCCCCTAAGCCCACTCTTGATGACGGCCTCGATAACCTCTTCTGGCGTCATCTTTAGGGCTTTCTCAAGCGCCTTGTAGCCACCACGGTGGATGTACTCATCTATGTTTTCTGGGTCGATTATGCCGCAGTTCTCGATGGCGTCTCTTACTTGATAATTGAAGTATGGTAGTTCATCGAGAACAGGAAGGTTTAGTTCCATCTGATAAGCGCCGGTGTACTCCCTGATAGCCCATCCATCTTCGATCTTTCCCATGAGATAATCTCCGAGAATCTTCTCGGCATCATCAGGGTTCACGTTGCTATACAATACCCCGGGTTTATCATAACTCACAATCTCAACGAGGGGCTCAGCGAAACACGCACCTATACAGCCTACGTTTACAACCTTTGCATCTATCTCAAGGGTCTCGGCTGCCTTCACGAACGCTGTATAAACTGGGTTGGCTCCTGCTGCTATTCCACAGGTGCTCATGCCTACATTGATTCTGATACCGTCCTCACCGTAGAGGAAATCTTCTCCGCTCATTGCTCTTCCTCCCTGTATTGGTCTAGTATTTTCTGCAGTTTTTTCGATGTCATCTTACCATAAACAGTCTCATCAACCTTGACGACTGGAGCCAGACTGCATGCTCCGAGGCATCTTACCTCATGTAGTGTGAATAACCCATCAGATGAGGTATCCTCACCTGGAGTCAAATCAAGCTCTTTTACTAACTGGTTGTAGAGGTCTGTTGCGCCTGCTACGTGGCACGCTGTACCTCTGCATATTGATATCTTGTGTTTTCCCTCTGGTCGTAGCCTAAACTGGTGATAGAATGTCGCTACACCATAGACGCGGCTTAGGGATGCTCCGGTCTTTTCTGATACCAGTCTTAGGGATTCTTCAGATAGGTATCCTTGCTGGTTTTGTATTGCTTGCAGAACAGGGATGAGAGGACTACTGCTTTCTTTGTTGTGTCGGCTTAGCATTCCATCTATGATGTCTTCGATCTCGATGTGGTTCAACTGTGGCTCACCGGAGTATGAATAATGATAACTGTTAAGCTGTTTAAGCTTCACGACTCGATAAAGTGAATCCAAACATTTGTCTGCTACTGGACACCGGTTCTTGCCTTACAATCATTGAGAACGTTGCGCAGACTCTCCACCTCACTGACCTCCAGCGCCTTCTCAAGGTGAGGAATCGCGTCCTCGTAGCGTTTTAGCTTGTATAGCGCCAAGCCTTTCATGTGATGCGCTAAGGGGTTTGCAGAGTCCATACCTAGGGCGATATCAAAGTAGTCTATCGCTGAGTCCAGATTTCCCATATTGTAGTCGGCTTGTCCTCTGAGAATATAGATGATATCCACCTTGTCTAACTCAAGGGTCTCATCGATAATTGGGATAGCCTCATGGTTCTTTCCCTGCCTCATCAAGTATGTGGCGTATAATTGTTTATGCGCGGGCGCTTGTGGCTCCAATGTAATCGCCTTGAGGATATACTCTGAGGCTTTATCCAAGTCATCCATAGCAGCGTATGTCTGGGAAAGATAGTTCATAATATCCGGATTCTCTGGTTTCTTCTTGTTCGCGTGTTGAAAGCTTTTCAGAGCTTCGTCTAGTTCCCATTCTTTCAGGTGCAGTAGCCCCTCTTTGATGTGTCTATTAGCAGATTTCAGGAAAGCCATACTGGTACTAATTGGCGCTGAGAACCTTTAAGCATATTCAGTTAACCCCTAGCCTCATTTGTCCGCGACTTTTATCTACATGAACCCATAAACACAGGCTATGAGTAATCTTTTCAGTCCATGTGGTATCAACTGTGCTGCTTGCCCATGGTATAAGGGAGAAATGGAGCCAAAATGTGCTGGTTGTTACGCTGTAGAGGGAAAACCATTCTGGGGAACATGTGAAGCATTTTCATGCGCCGCTGAACATGGTGTCGAGCATTGTGGTTTATGCAGTGATTTCCCATGCAGAGAGTTCATGACTCGTTATGATCCTAGAGAAGGTCCAGAGAATGCTTTGATGAGGGCAGGTTTACTGGCGTACAGAGCCAAGTATGGCGATAAGGAAGCGTTAGAGTTGCTTGAGAAAGCAGAGTCATACGAGAAGCCCGAGTAAACACCCTTTTTTATCTCCACTAGGTAAATCTTTGCTATATGAGAAGCTTCGAGGACATCTCGACAACCATACGTGAGACAACACTAGTCGTATCTGCGAGCCTCACATTCATATTCCTATTTTGGGCTGCGGTGGTTGTTAGAAGCGTCATCCAACGAGGCAACCTACTGAACCCCCTATTTCTAAGCGGGTTAGTATTATTCGGCTTTTTAGGTTTCTTCATGTTGGAGATAGCAGGTAGGTTTGGTTTCATCGGTGGGGGATTGAAGTTTGGCGCGGCGGGAGTAGTATTACTGATATTACTGGGTGCTTGGGTTGGCGGTGATACTGGGGTAGCCTTTTTCTCTGGTAGCTTATCTGGAATAACCTTGTTCTATGTCAAGAGCATCTACGTGGTCTACTTCATATACAAGACTGAGACACGGAAAACGGAGCCAGTTTTATCGGTCTCAGAGGCTGAGCCACTGAACGATTTACGGCATTATAAGATAACGGGTATCGGCTCAAACTTCGAGTTATTAAACTATATGATTGAGGCACTCTGTGATGGCTCACAGGCGATGTACTACGCGAGGTACAGGGAGGAGAATGATGGACCATGGGGGAGATTCATCGAGGACACCATGCTATTCTATGGTAACTATCTCTCACCACTTCACACAGTAAAGTCCAAGCGAAGCTTCCAACTCATCAGACAGATAGCGCTGGAGGCATCCTATCTGGATACAATGGAGCGTGCCCTCTTCAATTACTGGCTGAGAGCATATCTTACAGGGGATTATCTATCAGTCGTGGTTCCCTATGATGATGATTTCTTGGTAAAGGCGTCTATTTGTGAGCGTAGTTATGGTGAGGAACTGGAGATTAAGGAGATTCTCGGAAAGTCTTCGTTCTTGTTATTGATGGATTCTGTGACCGCATTCACTGAGCCCGTTATTGATGTCTACACGGATTGGAGTATAGACGAGTTAAAGGAACATATCACCCGGGTTCATCCAGTGGACTAGGATTCACTAGCTTCCTTGATCTCCTTACTCAGAAGAACAGGATACAATCCAGCTAGTACCAGTGTTAATGCTGCCCCAAGGTACGCTGGTGAGTCTAGTCCCACGTTTTCCAATAGGAATCCGCCTATCATCGCTGAGACTGCTCCGCTGCCGTTCATGGCTATCATTCTTATGCTGTTTGCTGTACTCATCTCGTCCTCGCTGAGGCTTTTCAGGAATAGGCTGGTGACTATGGGTTCGCTCATGAATCGTGTGCCGCTTCTCAGCACATAGAATAGGCTGAGTACTCCGAAGCTGGGGCTCAATGGCATCAGGAAGAAGAAGATTGCTGATAAAGAGATACCAACTACTATACTCTTCATGTTTCCAAGCTTCTTCGCTATCCCAGCCGCGACGCCTCTGCTTACCGCTTGGGTTAGGTTGCTAATGAAGAAGAGTGTGCCAAGTCCAGCGCTAGCTATTCCAAACTTCTGATTGACATAATACGGGAAGAAGGAGAACAATATGGCTCCCGCTATGTTCAATGAGAGAGTTAATGCGCTGAACTTGAGCACGGGTCTCCAGCTTTTCAGCTTGAAGCTGAACCCTTCACTCAACTTTTCTTCTATGCCTCTGGATGCTGCGAGGTAGAAGACATACTGGAGTACAAACAGTATTGAGGCTACTATAATCACGATTTTATACGCCGATAACTCGGAGAAGGCTAGGTTACTGATCATGTATGCTGGGATGTAGCCGGTAAGGCTTCCTAGACTCATAGCTGATATGTTGATTAAACCGTATAGCCCCATGCCTTTTTCCATTTCCTGTTTCTTGTAGAAGGTACTGTAGAGGGGCATCATCACCGTCGAGGTAGCATTACTTATCCCAAACATGGCGAAGATAAACCCGAAAGCCCATAGACTCTTGGCTACAAACATCCCACAAACGGCAAAAATGACTGCGATAAACCCCACAGCTATCATCTTACCTTTACCATAACGATCAGCAAGAATCCCACAAGGGATAGCTAGAATAGCGCAGGTCAATGGGTTAAACAGAAAAATCGTACCCAAATCACCGGCAGTGAAGCCTAGGGCGATGAGATATAGTTGTAGAATCGAGTTGTATGCGCCGTTGCTGATCCCGTTGACTATTGCTCCGGTTAGGAAGAGTTTGGCGCCTGTGTTTAGCTCTGATGGTATCACTGAGTCGATGAATCCTGTGAGTCTTGTCTGGGGTTTTACTTCAATTAGGTTTTGTGCTTCGTTCTCCATCCGTCATCAAGACTTGGAGCTTTAGTTGCGCATATAAAGCGGACTCAACTCACATAATCAATACTTGTAGTCACAAATTGTGAGTACTCGACGTGTTTTAGCCTTAAAAAGGGGAAAAACAGGATTACTTGTGAGAGCCTTTGACAGATGAAAAAGTCTACAGGGAAACCGTAAGGAAGGGTATCATCGAGGGTAACCTATACATCGAGAATGGTAGAGTCGAGGCAGAGGAAGAGAAACTGATTGTAACAGGTGCAATCCGCTGTGAACATGACTGCGAGCTAGTTGGAGACATAGAGGCAACCGAGTTCTTTAGTCCCCGAGGAGACGTGACCATCAGGGGCTCAATCAAGGCAGACAAGATAGAGCTACGACATGGAAGACTAAATGTAACTAGATCCGTGACCGCAAACGAGGTAAGAGTCGATAAATCCCTCAGAGTGGACGAGAACCTCAAATCGGGGCTCATCAGAGTCGGAGGCAGTGTAAATATTAGAGGCGATGCCGAGGCTGA
Organism: Candidatus Bathyarchaeota archaeon; assembly: GCA_026014515.1. Taxonomy (GTDB): domain Archaea; phylum Thermoproteota; class Bathyarchaeia; order TCS64; family TCS64; genus RBG-16-57-9. The sequence goes on from JAOZIG010000535.1 coordinate 16,623, forward strand.
GAAGGCAAGAGTGGGCGGAAGCTTTACCGTGGATAGGGACGCGAGGATTGAGACCTTGAACGTGGGTGGCTCTTGTAGAATTGAGGGCAAGGTAACCTCCAAACTCATTGATGTGGGTGGTTCCTTCAAGGCTGGAGAGGTTGAGTCAGAGGAGGTTGACTCAGGTGGTTCATTCACATCTTATGGACCAGTAAACCTAGAATCCATCCGTGTCGGCGGTACAGTGAAGGTTGGCGGAGGTACCATCAGACGCAGAATAGATGTCGGTGGTACATTCAGGTCAAAAGAACATCTAGAATTTGGTGATATCAGCGTAGGTGGAACCGTCAAACTTGAAGGCGGAGGAAAAGGTGAAATCATTGACATCGGTGGAACCCTCAGCGCAGAGGATAAACTAAGCTTCACAAGACTGGATGTTGGTGGAACTGTCAAGCTTTATGGTGGAGGAGAGGGCGAGGAACTCATAATAGGTGGCACAATGAAGTGCCGTGGTGACCTCATAATAAGCGACCACGTAAAGGTCGGCGGAAAGATCGCTGTTGACGGTGAACTCAAGGCAAAAAGCATCAGGGTCGGCGGTAAACTGGAATCAGATAAGGTGGTTGCAGAACAATACATTGAGACCAACGTACTCTACACACGATATGGTGCCAAGGCTACAAGAATTGAGATCGAGCGAAGAGGCAAGGTAAGAGGCCCACTAGTAGGCGATATAGTCACGATCAA
>JAOZIG010000121.1 GCA_026014515.1 Candidatus Bathyarchaeota archaeon
GGCTCTTTTCTGGTCTCTCTGCTTGGTATGATTCCTTTGGCTGGTGTTTGGTATGTTTCTATTCAGCCGATCCTCGTGTTGGTTGTGGGTGGGATTGATGATCCGGGTGGTGTGATCGTTTTGGGCACTGGTACGGCTGCTGTTTTGGTGATTATGATGCTGGTGGGGTGTGGTTTCTATCTTATCTCATCTCTCTATGCTTCGTTTAGACGGCGGAACAAGTTGAAGTCGGATGAATCTCCGCTTGTTAATGTTTAGTTTTAATTAACATATATAACTATCAACTTGTTCTGAATATAACATGGGCAGAGTCGAGGATTATCTGAAAAGTCACATTATTCAGGTTATTATCCTCGTTGCACTGTTCTTCAGGTTGCTGGTCTACTGGTTGATTCCGGTTGACTGGAACAGCGACAGTTATCATCACTGGTTGATTAGTTATCTGACGCTTCATATTGGGCTACGTGAGGGGCGTCTCTGGGATCTACTTGGCTGTGATTATTATTGGGGTATGATTCCTCACTTGGTTCAGGCTGGGTTGTTGTGGGTTTTCAGGTCTAGTAGTATTGAGTATATTCGTTTGTTCAATGTCTTGGTGGGGTCGCTGAACGCTGTGTTGGTGTTTTTGGTGGCTCAGCGGTATTATGGTTGGGAGAACGCGGTCTGGAGTGGTGTTTGTTTTGCTGTTTTTCCTGTTTCTTTGGTGTTTGACTCGATTGGTATGCAGGATACATTGGCTTTGATGTTTGTATTAGGTTCATTGTATTTTATGAGGACACGCTTTTTCTGGGGTGGGTTGTTGCTTGGGTTGGCTTGTCATACGCGTGTAGAGTATACGTTGGTCTCATTGTTGGTATTGGGTGGCTTCGTTTTGCGTGAGCGTTTGTTTACTGATAGTCAGCCGTATCTATTGGGGTGGTTTGTGGGGTGGGGTGTGCCATCGGTTCATATTTGGGTTCAGACGGGTAACCCTGTTTATCCGTTGTATTGGAGTTTGTACAGTGTTTTTGGTGGGTATACTAGTAAGTTTAGGGGTTTGCCGTTTGTTGATGTGTTTTTTGGGTGGCTTGGTTCTCGGGTTGGTGTTTGGGGTGGTTCTTTGTTTGGGTGGTTGATTATTGGGTGTGGATTGGCTGGTTTGTTGTTGATTCCTTGGATGGCGTATAGGCGGTGGTTTAGGTATGAGCCTTTGCTTTATTGGGTTTCGTGTTTGATGGTGATGGCTCCATTGTTTTTGCCGTATTTTGGTGGAGAGAGGCGGTATTTGTTGATGATGATTAGGTTCTTGGTGCCTATTGTTGCGTTGGGTTTACCAGTTTTGTTTCATTTTGTGAGGCGGTTCCAATTTGGTTGGTGTCTACTGGTGGGTACTTTGGGAATATTTTTTTTGGGGTCTGTTTTTGTTGTGCCTCTTTATGGTGGGCTTCAGGGGACGGTTGTTGATGAGTTTGGTGTGGCGGATCGGGTTGCTGGGGTTTATGTTGGTGGTGTTGTGGTGTGTGATTTGCCGAGTACTGTGTATAGGTTGGTTGATGTTTATGGTGTTGAGCCTGATTGTTTGTTGAGTAACTTGTATGGTCCGCATTATTATGGGGTTGATGATCCTTTGGAGTATCTTCGTTGGCTTAAGGATGAGGATGTTTCTGTTTGGTGTTATTTTGGTGATAGGGGTGATCCGGTTTGGAGTGCTGTGGAGGGTTATTCGGGGGTTTTTTTGGTTGTTTGGGGTGAGCCTCGTGCTGGTGTTTATATCGTGGATCAGGTTGTGATTGATGATGTTTTATAAGCCTATTAGTCTCCTCTAGGGGCGTAGGTGGACGTTTTGTCGCGGTATCATGAGCTTGGTGTTGATGTTAAGAAGAAGGGTATCGAGAGCTTCAAGGGAGTAGTGGATAACCTGTATCCTGGTGCTTTCTGTGTTATTCAACGTGACCCAGCTTATCCTGATACTGGGTTAGTGGTTCATACTGACTCGGCTGGAAGTAAGCCCATTCAGGCTTATATTGGGTACAAGGAGACTGGTGACGCACAGTGGTTCAGTGGCTTGGCTCAGGACGCCTTAGCGATGAACATCAATGATCTTGTTTGTGTGGCTGCTACTCCTGTGTCTTTTGTTGATTACGTAGCCTTCAACACTTTATTGATTGATCGTGTTGAGATGTTAGCCGCATTATCAAAAGGATTTGGTAACTGTCTTGATGTGTTGGAGTCCGAGAAGACGCCTGTATTGTTTGCTGGTGGCGAGACCGCTGATCTCCCAGACCTTTTACGGACTCTTGATGTCTGTGTGACCATGTTTGGCAGGGTGCCTTTTAGTAAGGTGGTTTCAGGTGAAACCATCAAGCCCGGTGACAAGATCATCGGTGTACGTAGCGGTGGAAAAATCAGGTATGAGAAAGGCATCAATAGTGGCATCATGAGTAACGGTCACACTTTAGCTCGTAGCTGTTTGATGAAGTCTGATTATGTTGAGAAGTATCCTGAGGTCAGTCATCCTGCTCGTGGGCGGTATACTGGGAGATACGAGTTCACAGACTATGTTGATATGCTTGGTTCTACTGTTGGTGAGGCTCTGTTGTGTCCTACTAGGTTGTTTTCTCCTATCGCGTTGAAGGTGTTGGAGAAGCATAGGGATGGTGTGCATGGTATGGTGCATAACACAGGTGGTGGTAACACCAAATGTCTGCGCCTCGGAAAAGGCATCAAATATGTGAAGAACATGCCAAAACATGACCCTATCTTCGATTTGATACAGCGGGAATCTGGTGTCGAGTGGCGTGAGATGTATCAAGACTTCAATATGGGTGTGGGTTTTGAGTTCATCGTTGACTCTGATGTGGCTGAGGATGTCTTGTCAGTGGTTGAGGGTTATGGTGTGGGTGCATCAGTCATCGGAGAATGTAAGGAATCCAAAGCCGAGAACAGCTTGACAATAAACTCGTTACATGGAAAGTTTGAGTATAACTAGTTTATTCGAGTGTCAGTTATACGCGCTCATTTTCTTTGTCTATTACGAGCCTACTAGGATATATTTTGAGTTTAATTCATCCCTGAACTGGGTGAATGTTGTGAAATGAATCGTATTAATGCCTTTTTTTTCCGCTGCTGCGATGTTTGTCTTTGAGTCATCTACAAAAAGGCACTCGTTTGGGGGTATTCCTAGTTTTTCTAATGTGTATTCGAAGATTCTTTGATCTGGTTTGATTAGACCTATCTCGCCCGAGAAGATTATTTCATCAAAATAATTCAACAAGCTATAATTGTCTCTGAGGTAGCATGCAAATTCTCTGGGCATATTTGATATGATTGAAAGATTGTGTACCTTGTCTCTGTTTTCAATTATGAACCGGTTCATCGCTGGGTTTTCTATTGTCCAGCTTTGAAGATCCATGGTTATCAGTGTTTGAAGATTGATTTTATCGTACTGAACTCCTAAATTGTCAAAGATTTTTATCCAGTATTCCTCTGCTGATAGCTTTCCGATGTCAAAATCTGGACGAAACTGATAGTAGAATTCCTTGAGCTTGTCTGGTTTTTGGGCCAGTATCTGGTATACTTTGTCGTAGAACTCTTGTTTCTGTGGATATGAAATAACTCCGCCATAGTCGAGAATCAGAGAACGGATATCAATCATGGTTTACAGATAATACGGTATAGAAATAAAACCAGTCCCTTTCCATATATGCGATTCTGGAATTGGTAGAGAAACAGTTAACCTAAAACAAGCCTATTATTCTTCATGAAGCCAGAGACCATCGAGAACAGGTGGGACATACTCTATAGAGACTATCCTGAAGTGTATGACGCTTTTGCGTCAGTTCCATATGAGCCAAAAATGGTGGATATTCTTCAAGAAAAGTTCAATTTTAAGGGGAAAATCGTCGCTGATATTGGCTCAGGTTCAGGGCAGTCAACAATGGGCATAGCCAAGTACGCTGAACACGTTATAGGCTTGGAGCCAGAAGCGGCTATGCGTGCAGAGGCTGAGAAAAACACTGTTGAGGCTGGGTTGAAGAACATCAGTTACATTGATGGAAAAGCAGAGGAAATGCCCCTTGAAGATAACTCGGTTGATATGGTTGTGGCTTTAACTGCGACAATGTATCCACCAGAGGACGTGATTCCTGTATTTGTTAAGGAGTCTAAGCGGGTTGTGAGACCGGGTGGTGTTGTGGTTTCAGTTGATGTTGCTCCGGGTTGGTATGGTGGGGAGCTTGCTGGGGTGATTGATGATCCGGGTGCTGATGATGACCTACAGATGAAGCATCAGATATTCGTTGAAGAAAACGGATTCAGATACCTTGATGTCATCCAGACCAGCTATTATGGCACTACTGAGAAGATGCTTGAGACTTATGGGTTCATCTTTGGCAAGAAGGCTATCGAGTACATCAAGGAACACAAGTTATCACAGGTGCAGTGGAAGTTCAGAGCCTACTATATGGCTTCAGAAACCGTTTAATCAAATCTAATCAACCTTAACTTATGAGCATCAATATACTTCACGCTGACCCAGAACGAGACTCAGAACCCATCAGTAATCTCATTAACATCTGTATAACTGAGAAACGAACCGTACTATCATCATACACTCCTGAAGGGGAGAAACGGTATCTAGAAGACTTGGGTGATCGTGAAGCAGTTTTCGTCGCATACATTGATGATCAGTTCGCTGGGTTCGCTGGTATGTCTCCTCGTTGGCCTTACTCGGATAAGCTCCTGCACTGTGGTGAGGGTGGTACATGGGTGATGCCTGAGTTCCGTGGAAGAGGCATTGGTAGAGCCTTATGGGATCAGGGTGTTTTTCCATGGTGTAAGAAGGTCGGTTTGACTCGTCTTGGGGCGACTGTGATGGCTCATAATCTTGGCTCGATTGCCTTCTATGAGAAACTTGGTTTCCATATCAATGGTTATCATAGAAAAATGGTGAAATGGGGCGACGAATATCTCGATTCAGTGGAAATAGAATTAAATTATTATCCTTAAAAATAGAGAAAGATTAAATTTCAATTAAATATGTATATGGTATGGCAGATAGGTCTTTTTTTGATGTAAGATATACTTTGCCTGGATATACGTTTATTATTTTTTTAACTTTTACATTAAGTGGCTTTCCCTATGAAGATACAATTACAAATATAGTAACTTTGGCAATTTCAGGGGCTCCTATTGGATTTTTAATTTCTCAATTATGGTATTTCTTATTATATCAATCATGTTGGCAAGGATCATATGGGAGAAAGGATAATCCAAGAGTCTATATGCGATATCTTCATCAAAAATTAGGTGTTTCAAAAAGATATGATCCTTCAAGTACTGTTTTAGATTATTTATACCACCTGTGTAAAAATGAAACATTAAAAGGACACGTAGATCGACGTTGGGATCTGTATAATATAATGGGTTCATCATTTATTGCTGTATTATTAGGTCTTTTAGTTGGACATCTTTGGATGTGTGATCCAGAATCTATAATTAAACATGATTTTTCAGTAATTATTAGTAATATCAATTTCCCTGTTCTTTTACTTGGATACATAACCCTCTGTTTATTCAAAGGTGGAATGGAAAAAGTTGTAGCTGAACATGATCATATGACACTTACAATCCTTCAGAATGTAATTGAAAATAAGGAATTTGAAAATACTGTATTTTTTGAAGGCTATTTTGATACCTCTAAGGATAATAAATATGTAAATTCAAACATATGCAGTATACTTATTTCAATATCTAGTTATCTAGGTTTTACTAAAAAATCATTCAAATCAGAAATGGAATACGATTTAACAAATACAAAATCAATTAAAAAATTAATTGAAGAATCAGAACAAAAGAAATAATTTGAGTGGCCTCAGTGTAACTCTGATTCATCATTTGATCAATCTAATGCCTTCACATCATCGGCCATGAAGGTATCAGAGCAGGGTTTGTTAAAGGTATCCCTACTCAATACTGATGGGAGTGCCCTCATCCATACTGCTCTTCTTCCGGAAACTAACCTCAAGAACACCGTTACGATAACTAGACTTCGCTGACTTACGGTCAATCTCAACATCAAACTCTAGCTCCTTATAGTACTGACGTTTAGGGTTATCCACGTTAATCGTCAAACCACTAGGCGTAGCCAGTAGCTTGATGTCGCTCTTCTCGACACCCGGTAACTCAGCCAAGACCTTGATACCCTCATTGTCCTCAATTACATCCACCAAGGGCTCACGTTTACCCTGTAATCCTAGTGGCCTCTCATCTGAGTCTAGTCCGGGTTTCATGTTTCCGAACTCCCTGATCACTGGCTTACCGTCTGGTCCAATCTTCACACTGTACCCGTAGACGAATGGACCGTATTCTCTGCGTGTTGAGCCGTCTGGTGCCATTATCTCGCGTCTCATCTCGTCTGGCACATTCTCCTCCATCTCGCGGATCATGTCAGCCATCTCCTTCTCCATCTCCCGCATCATGCGGTCAAACTCTCCAAAGAAGCTGTCACGTCTACCAAACCGTTTAAACCATTCATCCCAGAAAGACATCGTTTTTCACCGAATCGATCAATCGAAAAATCTGGTATAAATGTTATTGAATTATACTAACTATTTTGACATTTTATTTATTCAATGGTAATTATTATGAAAAATGCCAATATGGTTAAATAATGTCGTTGTTTTGTGATAAATAATGACTAATACGGTTGAGATGGGTAAATCCGGTAGAATTGTTCTCCCCAAAGAGACCAGAGAAAAATACAATCTAGGACAGAAAACTAAATTCATCATCCGGGAAGGAAAAGGCGAGATTACGTTGATCCCACTTCAGAAACATGATAATCCTACCGAGAAATTATGCGGAATACTAACCGTAGAAGAGCCCATCGACGACCCTAAAGCTGAGGCAAGAAGATACATCCGAAAGAAGCTTGAATAAGATGACTCGTTTCATAGACACAAACATCTTCCTTTACGCAATGTCTTCTCACCCAGAATTTGTTTCAACGGCACGAAGTATACTCAAACGAGTTGAAAAAGGCGAACCTGCATCAACAAGCATTATGGTGTTAAGCGAGATTGCTTGGGTGTTTGAGGCTCGCGGTCAACAGTCACGTATCCAAGAGGCATATGAACTGATCTTAAGCTACGAAAACCTGTCAATACTAGAAGCTACCACTGATGACTTGATAGTAGCATCAGTTTATGTGAACAAACATAACATCGATTTCAACGACGCAGTAAATCTATCAATAATGAAACGTGAGGGAATAAACGAAATCTACTCAAACGATAAGAAGCATTTGGGAAACATCCCTGAGATCATGATATTTTTTGAGTAACTGGTAAAAGGAGGCACATCTGAGTAGATATTACTTTGACTATCCTTGTCAGCTACAGTGAGATCGCTCTCAAATCACGATACGTACGAAACCAGCTAGAGAAGAGCCTCAGCCAAGACATAGTAAATATTCTCAGGAAACACGGATACCCCAACCCAGAGGTATCAAGAAAATTTGGCAGAATCTATGTGGAAGGCGTACCCGAAGAAGCAGTAGGCATAGTCTCCAAGATATTTGGTGTTGCAAACGCTATGCCCAGCACAGAGGCTGAGCTAGAGTTCAACGCAATAGTAAACGGGATAGTGGAAGAAGCAAAGATCAGTCTCAAGCAAGGGAGCAGTTTCGCTGTTCGCCCAAGAGTGGTAGGAGAACACCCCTTTGGTAGCCGAGATATTGCTTATGAGGCTGGCTCAAGGGTGTTGGATGCTTTGGCTGATCGGGGTATTCATGTTAATCTGGATGAGCCAGATGTTACCCTCTATGCCGAGGTAAGGGATACTGGTGCCTATGTTTATAGTAGAATTATCAGGGGTGTCCTTGGGTTACCCTATGGGACACAGGGAAAAGCCATCAGTCTCTTCAGCGGAGGAATAGACAGCCCAGTAGGGGCATGGATGCTCATGAAAAGAGGCGTAGCAGTCTTACCCTTGTTTATGGATCAACGTCCCTTCGTAGGAGACAGCTATGTTGAACGAGCTGTTGAAAGCTTCAAGAACCTCAGCCAATTTGTTCCAAGAACAAGTTACAGACTCTACTCTGCGCCCATGGGAGACGTAATGCAACGGATCACAGAGACCCGTGAGCCAAGATACATCTGTATCATGTGCAAACGCAGCATGTACCGTATAGCCGAACGATTCGCTGAGAAGCATCACGCTCACGCTATCATCACTGGTGAGAGTCTTGGACAGGTAGCTAGTCAAACATTGAAGAACTTGTTTGTGTTGAGTTCATCGATTGATATGCCTGTTCTACGACCACTAGTCGGGTTAGACAAGGTAGAGATCGAGGATATTGCCCGTATATTTGGCTCATACGAGATTACTGCAAAGTCCACTGATGGCTGTACCGCTGTACCCAAGGGACCAGCGACACGCAGCGATGTAGAGACTCTTGAGGAGCTTGAGGCTGAGCTTGGGTTGGTTGAGCTTTGTTACGAGGCTGCTGATAATATTTCAGTGATTGCCGAAGGGTGAAAGAGTTAAACCACATGGTTACCTGAATAGCCTAGGGATATTATTTGGCGAAAATACCAAACGAAGCATTCACAGGCGCAAAGGAGATCGATTTCAGTGGTGAAAAAGAGTATTGGAACGAGTATCTACTTGAAGACGGTACTACACTGAAGGTGAAATTGGTGCTTCGAGGCGTCAAACGTCTAGAAAAATACGAACCAGATGGCTCACCAATATACGCAATAAACAGCATGAACGTGGTAAGAGCCGTAAACGTACCAAACGAACTAAAAGCAAAACCCAAAAAATCAGAAATGAACCCCGTCTAGGTGAACGACATGAAACTCAGCCTCATCACCCGCAGCCCAGACATCGAGACAATGATAGCCACAAGCATGCTCACCACCACAAGCGGAGCCATGCCAAGCACACTATACAATAGGCTAAAGGCAAAGCCTGAGAAGGTAGCTGATATTGTGGGCAGGGTTGAGGTTCAACACGGGAACATATTGGAGCATAATAGGCTCGTGTGGAAGTTAGAGGCAGAGAGAGACGAAATACTGGATATTATGCTTAGGTCCAAGTTCTTTAACATCACAGAAGCGGGACCAGAAACATGGGTGCTGAGCTGTAACCTACGTACAGTAGCTGAGTACCATCAATTACACCCAGATACGTTTAGCAGACAGCTAATTGAATCCATCAAGAAGGCTGCTCCACACGTATATGGCTTCATAAAGGGGGACAAAGAGTGAAGGCAGAGCTGTTAACCTATACTCCTTTGGCTGAGGTCAAACAAGCTTTCCCTGATTTATCAGTAGATCAGTTATTGCCTCATCTATGCTATACTTTCGCCATCGAAAAGATAAGCAGAGCTTGTAGCCATCAACTTGTCAGACATCGAGTAGCCAGCTTCAGTCAACAGAGCCAACGATACATCACAGTAAAACGATTATCAGAGAAGACTGTGGTTCCACCAAGCATAGGCACTAACAAGGACTATGAATCATTAATAGAGTCAGCTAGTGAAGCTTATCAGAACCTTGTTTCAGCTGGTGTGCCCCGTGAGGACGCCCGCTTTGTATTACCAAACGCAGCCGAGACAAGCCTATTGATGACAATGGAAGGCAAATCACTGATGCATTTCCTAGGTCTAAGGACATGTAATAGGGCTCAGTGGGAGGTACGGGAACTCGCTGATATGATGCTTGAACAGCTAAGAGAGGTTGAGCCGAGTATCTTTAACAATGCTGGACCTTACTGTTACCAACTTGGATACTGTCCTGAGGGTAGACATACCTGTGGACGTATGAAAGAAGCACTTGAACGATATAGAGTTGAATAATTTGAAGATTTTACTAGATGAGATGTTTACAGGATACAAGGACCACTTCAAGATATTGGGCTATGACGTGCAGACAGTAGAAGACGTAGGACTCAAAGGATCAGAAGATATGAAGGTAGCCAAATACGCCTACGAGAACGATTATATCCTGATCACAGAGGATAAACGAAAACCCGTTGATTTCATGAAGATACTACAGGGCAAGTATATTCTCGTAGATGCCTCAATGATAGTTAAAATGATTGATAACGCGATACAAGAAAAATATGGAGAATGAGCCTAGTAGCTCTTAGGCTCTGGGTCTCGGCTCAATGAACCACACAAACAGTGAATACTTCCGCTGTTGCGTGGCCTGATGAGACTATCGATGTGAACCTCAACAACCTCTATCCCAACTGACTCAAACCACTTAGTCGCCTTGGGGTACTGGTCGCTTGTGATGATCTTACCTGGCTCCAAGACTACTCCACAATCTGGACCCTTGGCGAATCCACGGGTATCAATGCTCACAAGATCGTCTGGTGGCTTGATGAACTTCCAGTCCATCTCAGCCTCCATCCAATCTGTAAGGTAATGATCATAGTATTTTGCCTCGCCTACAGTGGTGTGTCTGTCTACCATGCTGTAGTGGATGGTGCCTTTTCTTGTGCCGTAACCGGGGCCCATTCTGATATCTACTTCTGGGTCCTGTGCCTTGATGATGTTGGCGTATTGTTGTTGTCCCCACTCGTTTGCCCTCATCAGTGCTGGTTCCTTGGTGTTACCTCTAGGATAATGAACCTCAATGATGGCGTGTTTCTCGTCAAGCCAGCCACATGGGCCTCCCTCAACCATTCCATCTCCAAAAATCATGCCAACGACTGGAATACCGTGTTCCGCTAGTGTCTGGAATGTGGGTAACTCCTCGCCTTTCCTGATGCTATCATACATTCTCAGAATAACATGACCATAGACCGCTGCGTGGGCAACATCATCACAGTAGATGGATTTCACCGTGTATGGTGGGTCCCATGGGTCTGGTTTTCTAATGATTACTTCAACTCCCTCAGCCTTGTAGGCATCAACGAGGTTCTCGTGATGTTCCACTAGCTCGTCTAGGTTAGGTTTCTCCATCATCCTCCATGCCCTCCAGCTGTCCTCGTGGGGTGGCCATGGGGTGGGTTGTCCTACTGTGAGGAACTCTGGTCCGGGTCTGTGGAGCAGGACTGTTCTGAGTTTGCCTACTGTTGTGTTGGCTTTCCATTTTCTGCCCCAGTATTGGGGCATCTCGTCCTCGAATTGGCTGTGGACTTGTGGGTGGAGCCTGTTGTATGTGTCGTGAAGGTCTTCTGCCGACATCTTGTATTGTTCTGTTTTCTTCTCTACATCAGACAAATCTAATCACCACTACACTGCGTTTTTAATTTAAAACATAATCGAGAGAGAAACTAGTGATACTGATGGTAGTATGGGTCACGCTGGAAATGAGTCTTCCAGACAGTTTCACCATCTTTTACCACCTGTTTACCCCTAGCATAGACCTGTTCAACCCGTAGATTCTCAACACCATCAGAGATAACCAGATCAGCGTCATAGCCTTCCGCGATCTTACCCTTCTTTATGCCCAGTGCCTTGGCTGGGTTGGTTGTAATTATCTTCAATGCATCGCTGAAGCTACATACTCCGTTGTTCGCCATGTCACGTATCTCGCGTCTGTTGAGGTCCAGTGGAGCGATATAGCGTCCAATCTGTTTTCCATTCTCATCTCTGATGGGTTGAGGTACGTTACCGTCGCTACTCATGGTCATGTTCTCAAGTACCGCGCCTTCATCAAGCATCCGTTTCACAGCTAGATCAGGTTTCAAGCCTGTTAGTGTGCCTTCTTCTTTACGCATCAGACTGCTTAGGTCTACGATTCCTCCCATCTTGGTGTACTCGATGGCTTGCTCGATTACATCTGGGTCGCGTCTATTGATGTGAGTAGGGATAACCTGCGCTGGGTTGATGCCCGTGTTTTCTATTAGCTCAAATATTCTGTCCATTCTTGTTTTCTGGCGTCCAACGTGAACATGAGTAACCGCGTGTTTATTCGCGATATCCGCACCGTAAAGCACCTCTGATGTTACCTCTGCTAGGTCTCGCCAAGTATAGTGGTTTGTGGTTGTGTCACTGATAGCCGTCTTGAGCCCAATCACCTTTGGGATCAGGTAAATGTCTTTCCTGATCTCGCCTGTGAGCGTCGGTGGAGGAATAACAAAGCAGCCAGTGTACATGTAGGTGCTGAGCCCCATCATATCCAACTCAAGGGTCTTGATGTAAAGCCTGTGAAGACTTCTCACGAACCTACTGCTTCCTAGACACCCCACAACCGTTGTGGTGCCTGTTTCAACGATGTCTCGCCACTCGATGTCTTGTGTTCTTCCCATTGGTCCCTGTCCATCATCAGCGCCGATGAGATGAACATGTCCATCAATAAAACCCGGGTAAATTATCTTACCCGAAGCATCAACGACCTCTGTCTCATATCCGCTTGGAGCATCGATCTTATCAGCGATCCTGAGTATCTTCTCGCCACAGATGAGAATATCCTTGACCCCAAGCTCCTCGGGGGCATAGACTGAGCCATTTTTAATGAGTTTAAACATGGCTGATAAATGAGCTGGAAATTTAAAACATCTATGAGACGGACTTGTCTAGGTATTCTTTGAGTTGTCCCTTGATGAAGTAATTCCATCCGCCGATACAGCTTTCACGTTTGAACTCAGGAATGTCCTCTTGGAAATCTTCTACCACGATGTTAGTCAGTCTCAAACGTGTTTTGTTGCCTTCTTTGGTTAGTTCAAAGGTCACGTATGCGTCTCCCTGATAGCCACCGTATTTCCAGTTATACTCGATTAACTTTCCGGGTTCTACCTTGGTGATACGCCATTGATGGGGAAAGACTCTACCACCGTTCTCAACGTCAAACTCGGTCTCAAACCCAACCACTGGCTTAAAGTCTGGGATTTTATTCATGAACCATTTTCGCATCTGGTCTGGTTCGGTTATTGCCTTCCAAACAGTTTCTATGGGTTTATCATATGTGTCTTCAACGATGATGGGGGGATCAACTCTTTTCATAAATCTGGATAAGCCATTGAGTCTTTTAAGGCTAATTTAATTGCAGTAATTGATGTTGTATCGCTACAGATATATGTAGCAAAATCCGTAGGTGTTAATCTAAGTGACTAACGATGACTGACCAGGAACAATCTGAGAGAAGCTCCAAACCCCTCGTATACAGCGTCATATTCCTACACATGCTAAACCACGTAATCAGCGGCGCCATGCCCATGCTCTACCCAGACCTCATGAACGAGTTCAAACTCAGCTACGGGCAACTCGGATTAGTACGCTCAGTCGCAGGGTTCTCAGCGGGATTCCCACAGTTATTCGTAGGGTTATTCCGACGCTGGTTCAGCGGCAGAGTCATCGTAAGCATCGGTAACATCATCAACAGCGGCATGAACATAGCAATCGCAGCCGGCAACGGGTTCCTACAATTCCTAGGCTTCAGCGTAATCGCTGGAGTAGGCAGCAGCGTACAGCACCCCATCGGGGCATCAATAGTAAGCAACGGCTCCGACCCAAGCGACAGAGGAAAAATGCTTGGATTAAACCAGTCAATCCCATCAATCGCCTTCACATTCACACCCCTAATCACAGCCTACATGCTCACAAGGATGGGATGGAGAACCACCCTAGGAATACTATCAGTACCAGCGTTACTACTCAGCTTATTCATCCTCTTCTTCGTCAAGGGAGGCAGCGACGTTGAAGGCAAAACAAGAGACGCATTGAACTGGGGTAGCCTCAAAGAGTCTCTACGCAACAAGAATGTACTGAGCATCAGTCTTCTCAGAAGCGTCATGGCGTTCAGAATGGGCGTCAGAACATTCCTACCCCTATACTTCATAGACATACTAGGCTTCACAAGCGAGCGAAGTAGCCTACTATACAGCATACTCCTCGGAGGCGGTGTCCTTGGACCCTTCTTCTGGGGCTGGCTCTCAGACAGGATGGATCGTAAACCATTGATCATAGGAATCATGGTCTGCAGCGCGGCTGGATACTTTATGTTAAACTTTGTTACAAGCTTCTGGGCTCTTGCAGCATTACTCTTCTTCATTGGCTTCATGGTGCAGACTGTGATAGTACAGAGTGTTCTCAGTGACAGCGTTGAGAAGAGTCAAATGGATCAGATATTTGGGCTCTACTTCACCATTGGCTTCACAATCGCCAGCTTCAGCAGCGCCATCTTCGGCTACGTAGTAGAAATATATGGTTTCGGCGTCGGGTTCAGCTACATCGCAGCGGTATCCGCCCTATCACTGGTCCCGGCTTTCTTCATCAAAGAGCCCCGTAACAACGAGATAGCAACAATCTAAAAGATGGATACATTCTCGACGCCCGGAATGTCCTTGATCTCCTTGATATATTCAACCTTTGCACCCTCCACAAAAAACCTAACAGGGTTATCGCCCTGTATCACATCAGGAGAAAAGATATCACTAATCTCAAACACGGCATTCGACTGAGCATCAGCGTCCTCGCTTAGCTCTACCCGTACATAGCGAAGCTTATTGTTCAATCTGAGATTCATTAACCTACGTGTATTCTCACCAATCTGTCTGCTAGTCTCAGAGTCCATTATCTTACGAGGAGGATTTTCACCACTCCAACCACAGATAGGGCAAGAGTAGTATCCATGGGTCTCGATGAGGGCAAATGTAGTGCACTCGGGGCAGATTGGTCCGCTCATGTATCAACAGTATCAAAACGATGAGGCTGTTTATAATCCCATGGGGGAGGGGGGGTACCAGCATCCCAGCTAAAACCAGTCTTCTTTCGAAGAAACCAGTCCCAGAACTGCCCAGATCAAACCCCAATATATGACGAAAACCGTCACCTTAACGGGCTTTTACGGACTGAAACACATGGAATCCTAGTTGATGATATGATTTATCACCGATTAATGTTCAGTTAACCCCATGGTAACTGGAATAAAGGGCAAATGGATCATAGCCCACGACGGAGAAAAACCAAGACTCCTCAGAGACGGAGTAGTAATCATCCAAGGAAACAAGATCACCCACGTAGGAAAAAACTACAACGGAAAAGTAGACAAATGGATAGACGCAGGAACCCACGTAGTATCCCCCGGATTCA
Source organism: Candidatus Bathyarchaeota archaeon (assembly GCA_026014515.1). GTDB lineage: Archaea > Thermoproteota > Bathyarchaeia > TCS64 > TCS64 > RBG-16-57-9. The sequence continues at coordinate 15,029 of JAOZIG010000121.1, forward strand.
TAGCCACCCACGTACACGCAGCCACAGCCCCAAAAGACAAATCATTCATCGATGACGTTGGAGCCCGCCATTTCTACATGAGCAGCCTAGGAGAAAACCTCACAGCCCTAGGGAAAAGCATCAAACCAGAAGACTTCCACATATTCGCCAAATACAGCATGGCAGAGCTACTCAAAAGCGGCTGTACAACGATGGTTGAGATAGGCATGGCCCCCACACTCGGCGCAGAAACCGCCAAAAAATACATTGATGAGATGGGGATGCGGGTCGTAGAAGGTCTCTATGTTGAGGACGGTTCATGGGCACGAGACCAGAAAGCCAACCTGTTCACTGAGTGGCATGGATTGGATCATGGCTTGAAGATGCTTGACGAGGCAGAGGCTTTTGTCAAGAAATATGATGGAGCCGTTGATGGAAGACTCATCGCAGCCCTATACCCCAGCACCGTTGACAAGGTTAGCGGACCATTACAGAAAGCCATCAGAGAGAAAGCAAACGAGCTAAAATGCCCAGTAAGCATCCACGCAGCTCAATGGGTTGTCGAGTTCCAGAACATGATAAGAATGTACGCCAAGACCCCTATACAGTTCCTAGCCGAAACAGGGCTACTCGGACCAGACCTCATCATAGGACACGGCTGGGCAATACCCGGACACCCACTACTAGGCTACCCCCCAGAGGGAGAAGGCGACCTCAAAATACTCGCCGAATCAGGGGCTACAGTAAGCCACGACCCACTGGTATTCATCAAGCGGGGGAACAAGATGCACAGCCACAGCAAATACATGGAGGCTGGCGTAAACCTAGGAATCGGTTGTGATACCAGCCCCCAAGATATGCTAAACGAGATGCGGATGGCAAGCTACACCAGTAAACTAGCCGACTGGAGCTGCTTCAGCGGAACCGCCGCAGAGATACACGGCAGCGCCACACTAGGAGGGGCACAGGCCATAGGCAGAAAAGACCTAGGAAGGATAGCCCCCGGAGCCACAGCGGACATAGCCATCATCAACATGGAGACCCTGAACAATGTCCCCTGTAGAGACCCTGTGAAGGCTATTGTGAACAGCGCTAGTCGAGAGGATGTGTCTCATGTATTGGTTGATGGTAAGCTGGTCATTGATGACGGTGAGCTGTTGGTGATTGATGAGGCTGAGTTAGTCTCGCAGGTTCAGAAGACTACTCAGGCTATATGGGATCGTATCCCCGAGAATCATTATCTTGGTCAGCACAGTGATGTTGTTAGCCCCCAAAGCTATCTGCCTTGGGAGCCTGATCAATAACCACTTATTCTTTTCTAGTCTAGTTTATATCATGTTTAGTGAGCAGAGAATAGCGTTATATAAGCAGAGTCTGGACGAGGCTCTTAGACGCTATGAACAAATTGTGATCTTTGATGACCCTGCGAGCGGTAAGTTTGTCCAGTTCGCTGTTCAGGCTGGTGATGGTGAGATAATAGTTGATATCCCCATGGAGCAGTTGAATGATACCACGTATCAATGGCTTCAACCCCATATGGAGCACATGACAGATACACAGGGTAACCTCATCTCGCTGCAAAAAGTCATCAAAGCCGAACACACCCAGTACGCAGCCGAATACACAGAATGGGTCTTTACAAAAATATACCAGCTACCAGAAACCCACGACGTAACCGCACAAATATTCACCTAAAGCCCGCACCAAGCAAAATATCCTAATTTCTCTGTGCCATCTCGTTTAATCAAACCAGTGGTATCCTCTTCGGTTAGGTCGCTGAGCCAAGGCCACATGACAAACTCTAGATCTATTCCTGTGGAAAGCTCTGGAAGCCTGTTGATGAAGTCTGCTTGTCCTTGTTCTCCGCCAAAATATTCCATGCTTGTCCACGCTATCTCACTATATCCCAGTGGTTTACCGGGTAGGTAATCTGTTATTCTTGTATAGTAGTCGGCTGGGAGGTCTTCTGGGCGGTTTACTCCGGGTAGACAGTAGGGATAGCTGGTGAGGACCAGTATGTCTATCTTATCGGGGTTGAACTCTTGGAGGATGCTTAGGTCTGCTTCCCTGTTCTCGTTGACAATCTCGCGGCTGAATGTGCAGAATACTTTGGTCTCTGGGCTGATCAGTTTTACTTCGTCGTAGATTTCCTCATAAAGGGTTATCCAGTTTCTGAAACCATTATCGCCTTCCATGCCATGGTGTTCATACCATCTGTTCACCTCGTTACCCACACTGAGGTACACTGGTCTACAGACCCTTACAGAGTCGATTACCGCTTGTTTGTATTC
>JAOZIG010000324.1 GCA_026014515.1 Candidatus Bathyarchaeota archaeon
CTGTCCATGCTCCATTTTCGTATCGTGACACGGTTCCAAAATCTGTTCCGACCACTTCAAAGGCAACGATATACGATGTGGTACCGACGGTAAGTGATTGCATATGGGCATTTGTACCTTGGTTTACAGCTATGTTCGGCATCAAATTGCTCAATTCTGTCCAGTTTTCCCCATCGTATCTCATAACCTTCACTGAATCGTTGGCCTGTGCTACAGCTAGGGTCACAATATTACCGAAAGCAGAAATAGATGGATATGCATTTCTGTCTCCTGTGATGTCTATACCTGAGGCAATCTGGGACCAGGTATTTGAGCTTCTCTTATATACAACAAATCCACCTCCGCTATAATTATAAGTTACATAGTACAAATCAGGACCATCGGCAAACAGATCAGACTTGTAGGAGGTTGCAACCGGACTAATATCGCTCCACACAGTATCTACCAGCTCAAATACTTTAAAGCCAAACCCGATATTAACCATGGCATAGGGTTTTCCCAGTGAGTCGACAACAATTTTTCCAGTATTTCCTGTTTGGGATTTTCCCGCTGCAAAATCTTCGTTACCTACCTGAGTCCATGTTGCCGCTCCATCGGCTAGCGAGTAGATCTTGGTGTTTATATCATCCACTTTGGTGAGCACATATACAGTCCCAGCTGAGTCTGAGGCAATGGAAGATCCGTAATTTGCAGTCTTGCTACCGTTGGGGAGACCTGTTGAAATTAAAGTCTCCCACTCAACGCTTCCATTTCTCAACGTATGCACTCCTGCTATGGTACTATAATCCCCTTCTAGATAGAAAATGTCTCCAATCGATTGGTTCATTGCGAGTCGGTAGCCATAAGTTGACTGACCCATCAATATGACATCCAATACAGTGAGCGTAAAATCTTTTGTTTGAGGAGCCGCTGTTCCTTTGGAAACAATAGCCCTGATGGTAACTGAAGCGTCATTATCATCATTTCCAAACGGCCTTTTCACTTCCACGGTGCCTGAGTTAATAGAAATGACCGATTCACTATCGGAGACCTCCTGCCAGCTGATTGTTGTTCCGTTATCGCCGTTACCTGGCACAGAGAAGGAATTCCTTACACTCGTAGAAGTATCGCCTGAGATAAAATTAAAATCATCAAATGCCAAAGCCGCAATATCAGTAGAAATTGCTACAACGTCCGGATCCTTTACAGGAGCAGTAGCCGAGCTGGTGATGCTTCCTTGGTAATTGAGCCCCCCTGCAGTAGCGGTTACCGTGATGGTAAATCCAATATCTGCAGAGACTAAGACATAGGTATTACCGGTTGCCCCGCTTATCGCTGTTTCCCCGCGATTCCATTGATACGTAAGGGTCCCTGTATTGGTCAATACCGGTACTGCAGTCAAGACCTCTCCATTCAAGGCTGTGCCTGTAATCGACACACTTCCTGTCATGGGTGCCTTTTCTATGGTGAGGGTGGCACTCCTGTCTGCAATTGCCTCATAGTTTGTACTATCACCAGTGAAGCTTGCTGTTACTTGGTATTCACCAACATTGGTTTTTGCATTATTGGTGTAGAAAACCTCAACACCTGAAGGTAATTCCCCTGTTATGGAAAGGCGCTTCTGGTTCCCATCATACGTCACAGTATAATCATTGAATGTAATTCCACTCATATCATACGTTGCCTTCGTGATGCTAGCTTTTCTGCTAGTATCATCGCTAATCTGGTAATTGCCGGCATTCTCACCCTGCAAGCTATACCTGATGGTAATTGGTTTATCTACTCCAGCGGATATATCATCATAGGTCGCAGTTGCTGTTACTGACACCTGATCAGAGCCAAGTACTCCCTCAATGACTCCCAATGAGATGACTTCTATCGAGTTTGTACCATCATATACCTTGGTCTCAGTAATGGTTGTTCCTGAGATGGCAACCTGTTTTTTTGAAATGGTTGCAACTTGTGTCGTATCGACCGGCTTGATATAGTTCCCAGCATCAGTACCACCAAGAGTATAGGTAACAGTGATGGTTTTATCGGTTCCAACGGCAGCCGTATCATAGCTCGCATGGGCGTTTATCGTTATCTCATCTGATCCCTGTATGCCAGCAAGCGTGCCTGGAGTAACAGTACCGATAAAAACTGTTGTGCCATCATAAGGCTTATTGGTCATTGTCAGCGTA
>JAOZIG010000183.1 GCA_026014515.1 Candidatus Bathyarchaeota archaeon
ATCTTCCAGTTTTTTTACTCCAAATAATTCAATTGCTGCTTTATTCGCAAAAACTATTTGATCCTTTATGAAAATACACATAGCGTCTCTGGCTTGTTCAACTACGTTTTCATAGAGGGTTTCTGTTTGCTTCTTTTCAACCACCTGTCGTATCCTTTTCGCCAAGACCTGATAGTGACTGGGGTCCATCTCTTTTCTCAAGTAGTCATCTATCCCGACGGTAAACGCGGCTTCAGCCACTTCTTCACTTCCCTGACCCGTATACAGTATGATTGGTAATCCATGTTTTTCACGGATCATTCGGGCCAAATCGATGCCGTTCATTAGAGGCATCTGAAAATCCGTAACTAGGCAATCATAATTAGCGGTATCAAGTTCACTCATTACTTCGTCAGGTGTGCCAACACAGTTGACTTGGAGAACTGGGTCTACTTGGTTTAAGAAAAATTTGATGAATTCGAACTGGTTGGGGTCATCATCGACATGAAGCACTCTAATTACTTCTATGTTACTGCTGATGGCCCGTGGTAGCAATTTTACTCGCCTTTTGGTATTTCAGATATTATAAAGGAATTAAGGACCGGTGTTATAGTTTCTAGGTATAGAATAGAGGGCTAGTTGCCCGTGGTGTTGAGAAACTCACTGATATCTATAATGAGTCCGTTCTCATCACGGGTATAGACCATTGGTAGTTTTCCATCCCACTGCTTAAGCCATAGATAGTTTGCGTATTCATCGGTCATCTGTGACGTGATTATCTGGATGCTCTGTGCAGTCGCGTTTGCATCAATAATCTGGGCTAGGGCATCTCCCTCCGCGCGTCTGATTGTAGCATTTTTCGCTGCCTCAGCTTGAATGATCTGTTGCTGTGCCTCGTATCTAATCTTTTCAAGCTCATTTTTAGAGACCAGTGCCTGTTGTTCTGCTGTAACCTTTGCGTCGATGGCTGCCGAGAAGCTTGGACTAAACTGGAAATCGGTCAGGCTTACGGACACTACTTGTATATTGAATATTGATAATCGTTCAGCTAGAATCTCATCAAAGGTTTGTTTTACCTCAGCCCGCTTAGTGACCAGTTCTTCTGCTCTGAAGATCGCGGTAGTCGCCTTGAGGCTTTCCTCGATGTTTGGTTTGATGACTCTATCCGCATAGTCTTGCCGAAGATCTGTGTATATCTCGTTTACATAATTTGGATTGAGTCTATAGTTTACTGCTACTGTGGTGGATACTTCTTGGAGGTCTTTTGTCGCTGTTGCTTCAGTGGATTCAGCCTTCTGTATCTGGACATTCATCAATACAACGCTTTGTGTGAATGGTACCTTGAAGTTCAGTCCCTCTTGGAGTATTGTGTCATCTACTTTACCCCATGTTAATAGTACTCCTCTGTATCCTGATGGTACTTTTACTGTAGCCGTGGTTACTACTGTTATACCCGCGATGGCGATAATCAATAAGACTATTACAGTGCCTGTAAGTTTTTTCACGTTGTCCGGTACTTCCGGTGCATCAAATCTTCTTCCCCCGAAGTCGAAGTCACTCATATTGTTTCAGGTTTACAGAAAGGATGATGGTTCTTAAACCCAACGGGTACCGTTCAAAGTTCAGAAGATAATGTTGTGAGAACAACCTCTAAGGCATCTGTAATTAGACTAAGCGCCATCGATGGTCTAGCTTGGCCTATGACTTGTTCAGGTAGACTGGGTACATGAATGAATCCCGCTGGAATATCAAGCTCTTTTTCGGCTCTGTAGTGCATGAGTTCGTAGAATATGTGGTTGCATCCGAAGGTACCGGCAGTATTACTTATGACCGAAGGAATCTTGGCATCTATCAGTTCGTCTAATAGCTTACGTAGTGGTAAGGTTGAGAAGTAGGCTACAGGGCCATCAGGGGCTATTATTTTATCAACAGGCTGTGTTCCACAATTGTATGGGATTCTAGCATCTGCGATGTTGATTGCTACTCTTTCGAGTCTTATGTCTCCTGAGCCTGATTGTCCAGTGCATATTATTGCTGAAGGGTTTGTTTCCTCTATGGCCTTAACGAGACTAGATTTGATCTCATCATATCTAAGGGGTATTTCCACGACTTTGACTACGCAGTCGTTATACTTTTTCCCGTTAAGTGGTTTACAGGATTCTATGCTTGGGTTGATGTTG
>JAOZIG010000258.1 GCA_026014515.1 Candidatus Bathyarchaeota archaeon
TTGAGCTTGGTTCAGGATGGGATACAGATGGATTAACTTTTATCAACCCTATGTTGGCAAACGAGACAAGTTATCTGCTGTTAACTCCAGCATTGAGGTTCTCAGACTCAAACATCTCACAAGTTGTTGATGGGTTGTTGACTGTTTGGGAGATTTATAGATGGTCCAATACCTCCGGGGTAATAACCTACTCGTTTACATCATCAGATGATATCACTTTTGATCTTTTAATGCATCCTATGAGTCCCAAGCAAGGCGATTCCATTGATTTTTTCACAAACTCAAACGCAAGAATAAATAATATTCAATGGGTTTTCCCTGAATACGATTGGGTAAACGAGTCCAATACCCTTAGACTAGATGGACTCAAGACAGGAAAATACAGTATAACGGTCTCAGGAACAGACGACTTTGACACAAGTCATGAGGCTAAAATAGTTTTCACGGTCTCTCCACCCACCTTGAACCCCCAATCTTATGATCTGGAGTTCTTTACAGTAAAATACCCAGAGACTGTTTCAAAAGGCGATCAAATCACTATCTCCGCTACAATAGACTACTCTATGCCTACTCCCGCTGAGATAAAATGTCAACTCATCGACCCAGTGAAAAGCATTGTATGTAAGGAGCTTGTGTATAGTGTTTCTGATAGTGGGTCTAAACAGTTTAATCATCAGTATGTAGCTAATGGAGAAGGTGTTGAGCCGCTTGTAATGAAGCTTTACTACGATGTTGGAGGAGGCTGGGTTGAAGTTAATGACGCTGAGAAAACAATGATGATCACAATAAACGTGGTCAATGCGTCAACAAGTATACCCGGATTCAACCTAATATCATTAATAAGTGGGTTTTTGCTGCTCGTTATGTTTTCAAGAAACCAAAATAATGATTGAGAAAGAGCGCTAGTCCTTTGCCAGCACAATGGATATGTTGCTGATGTTTCTGGGGCTGCCGTCCTCTGTCTCAAGCTGTTCTGTACCGATGCTGATGTCTGTTACCTCAAGGTCTGATAGGAACTGGTTCCTGACTACTTCTGCTACGTCAACTGCTTTGCTAATGGCTCTTCCACGGGCCATTAGTGTTACCTCTGATTCTGATTCTTTTAGCGCCGTCATTACTGCGAGACAGTATGCCATGACTGGTTTTCTTCCAATGTAGATTATGTTTTCTTGACTCATTGTGTTCACCGTATGCTTGTATGGTATCTGTACTCTCTTTCTTCCTGTATTAATGTTTTAGGAAACCATCATACCGCCTTGTTTGTATGTTGTGGGCTTCGACAAACAATTCTCTATATCTCAATTTGACTGGTTTCATTTCAATCAGTCCCCACTGCGGGGAAGGAGTATAAGAGAAATGAAACTAAACAAGAGAAGCGGTATGACTGGTCTGGAAACAGCCATCATATTGGTAGCATTCGTCATCACAGCAGCGGCGTTCGCGTTCGTCGTACTTAACATGGGATTCCTGACCGCCGAAAAGGCGCAGTCAGTAATCAGCAGCGGTATGAGTGAAGCAAGCAGCGCGTTGCTCGTTGACAGCGGCGTAGTCGGCCAATTCGCCTCCACAGGAGGAGATCAGGCGGATATTGACCTTTCAAAGCTGACCTTCTACATCAAGCTCAGCCAGGGTCACGAGCCAGTCGACCTAGATGACAGCAAACTCGTAGCAACATACACAAACCCAAGGTGCCACGGCGAGATCTATAACGCTAACGGAACCATCATGACCATACAGGGTGTCAACAGCGATGGTGACAGCCTCTGTGAGACTGGTGAGAAGTTCAAGGTAACCATTGACTTTACAGCCATCAACATGACCACAGGTGTTGATCCCGCTCAGGGTTCCATGGATAACGTGTATACACACCCATATGAGGAGTTCAGGATCGAGCTACGCCCATCAGCTGGTGCGGTTCTGACCATTGAGAGACAGCTTCCAGCCGTCTACAGCACAATAATGGTCCTAGAATAGGCTCCATTTCTCCTCCCCCTTTTTCTAAATATATTTAGTCAAAAATTATTGATTGATTAGTCTGTCATTTTCATATGCCTTGCTCGTTGTGTAACTTCTTAGACAAATATTCGCCAACTCTGCAACCAAAATATTCGATTTTAATTAAATGATTTATGAGGTTTGGGCAGCA
>JAOZIG010000167.1 GCA_026014515.1 Candidatus Bathyarchaeota archaeon
AGACGATGTTTGGCGCGATGTTATTCATTGGATTGTAGATGATGGGTGTCATGTGGGGTACCTTGAGATCAAGAAGTATGATGTCTGCTTTCTTCCCGGGTTCAAGGCTTCCAATCTTGTCTCCTAATCCAACTGCGTGGGCTCCTTCAATGGTTGCGAGTCTGAGTGTCTTCCATGCTGGTAGTACTGTTGGGTCTCTGTGGCGTGTCTTATTCAGTAATGCTGCTACCTTCATCTCCACAAGCATGTTGTGGTGTCCGTTACCCGGAGCTTGATCGCTTCCTATGGTGGCGTATTTTCCGCCGCTCTGGATGAACAATCCGAGTGGTGGAGTGATTCCATCGATTCCTCCGATGCTTGCTGGGCATGAAGCGTATCTGACGCCACGCTGGGCAAGTAGTGCAACTTCGTCGTCTGTTGTCTGGTGGCAGTGTGCAGCGATAAGCTGGTCATCAAGGTAGTCGATGCTGTCTAGGTACTTGATTGTGGTCATGCCGTAGCGCATCTTCATCTGTAGCTCTTCTCGTCCTCCCTGAGCAACGTGAATGTGTGCGAGTTTACCTAGTTCATTGGCTTTCGCTTTGACAGCTAAGAGTAGTTCCTTGTTCATCATGTCTGCTCCGTGGGGGCTGAGTATGCCTGTGATTCTGCCCTCGCCTGCACCTTCGTAGTTTTTGATGAGGTCTACTCCTTCCTTGAACTTCTTCTCGCCGATATCCTCGAAGAATATGTAGAGCTTCTTTGGGTCGGGCCTACTTTCCGGTCCAATCTGGTTGATTGTGTTTGCTAGGTTTGCCCTGACTCCTGCCGGTATGAATACCTTGTCTGCTACTGGACCCATGTTGGCTCCTATCTCGCCAAAGGTGGTGGTGCCTGATTTCATCGCCTCAAGGACGCCTATCTTTGAGCCCACTATGCTGTGCTCTGGTGTTAGGAATCCTGTGAAGGGTGCCATTGTTTTTAGCATCCACTCGATCTCGGGTACATCCTGTGCCAGTCCTCTTGCTAGGCTGAGTCCTGTGTGGATGTGTCCGTCTATGAAGCCCGGTAGTACTGCTTTTCCTTTCGCATCGATTACGTGTTCCGCTGAGCCGTATTCCTTGACTATTTCGTCTGTTTTTCCTACGGCTACGATGTCTTGTCCCTCTACTGCGACTGCTCCGTCAATGATTGAGCCGACGCCTTCACCTGTCATGGTGAGGAGGAATCCATTCTTGATTAGGGTGCTCTCATATTTCTCCAAGCTGTTTCACCGTTCCCTCGTGAATACTGTTTTTCAGATAAAAACCATTGCACGAAAAACTTGGTAAACAGCAAAAGAAACCGGTAAAACAATGCGCAAGTAAATACAGTATCAATAATAAAATACGCATATGAAGACTAACGAGCAACATTAACCGGCGTCGGGTCAAGCACCTGTACCAAGGTCTCAGGCTTCATACCGAGAATAAATCCCCGTCTTCCACCATTGATATAGATGTATGGAAGGTCCAGTATGGTTCGTTCAACGTGTACCTTGAGTTCTCGTCGCGTCCCAAATGGGCTGATACCTCCAACCATGTACCCAGTGTAACGTTGAGCGTCCTTGATGCTCACGGTTTTTACGTTTTTTGTGTTCAGTTCCCGTGCTAGGTCTTTGAGGCTGGTCTCTTTCTCGCCGTGCATCAGTATGATGAATGGGTTATGGTCACCATCCTCCATCACGAGGGTCTTGATCATGGCGTGCTCATTCACCTGCATTATGTCAGCGGCAGCTACTGCTCCGCTCTTATTGTAATCATAGAGGTGTTTTGTGTATTCTACTCCAAGGCTATCAAGTAGATTTGTTGCTGGTGTGGCTGGGTATTTTGTCATCATTGATCACTTGATATGCCTTACACCCTTTTTCTCGGCTTTCTTAATCCAAGTAGGAACCGGAGGTACAAGTTGGTCCTCTGGGGATAGTACTAGTTCTGTGAAGCTGGGCTCATCACTTTTGAATAGCTCCTTGAGGCTATCAAGCTCATCTGGTTTTGTTATCCTGTTTGCGTTCAGCCCGAAGCCTTCAGCTATCTTGGTGTAATCCACTTCCTTGAAGTTGGTCGCGAAATCAACGTATTCTTCGCCGTAGCTGAGTCTCCACTCTGCCCTGATCC
>JAOZIG010000097.1:0-1887 GCA_026014515.1 Candidatus Bathyarchaeota archaeon
GGAATAAAGAACACTTTCACGCGCTGGGTTAAAACCAGTTACCCAGTTTCCCTCTTTGCGTAGCTCGACAAGACCGTTATACGCCTCTGTATTCCCCGTAGACTGGTAGACATAACCAAGTCCGTGTGGAAATGCCATGTAACCACCACCTCCACCTGATCCCTGAATATAATACTGAGCTATAATCGAACGGGACTTATCAATATACGATGGTATTTGATCCAACAGGGCTATCTCGTCTGCTGTTAAGCCTATTCGGTCATTACACAACTCGTTCAATTCCCACAACGCTTTGATCGAGTCGTAATACACAGGGGTCTTGTTTATTGTAGAGACCGGACTCACAGTTAGACTGACAAAACGAGCGTCATACATCTGGTCAATTTCTTCATAGACATCTTGTAAGCCGCTGATAACTTTCTTTTTATAAGCTAGGAGGTTGCCAGGATCAGCGCCAAACGTCAGTTGCGATGAAATAACCAACAACACCACTACAAATATTAATTTTCTCATAACTAACTCCTTGCATAGAGGGCGAATATGGACACATACACTTGCTTGAGTACAAATAACCGCATGGAAGAGCAATTAGGAATCCTAGCTTGATTTGCATTTCCTGATAGCCCCCCATAGCTTTACTTCAAGCTCATTTCTAGTGACTAAGAGCCCTATCGATCACTGCACAGGTTTCTTCAGTCCACCCGTCCCTCCAACGACAGTAGATGGTACGCGAAAGAACTGCCAGCCCAGAGAGGGCAAAGAGCCAGATAAAAAGGCCCTGAGCACCTAAGCTCCCGCTAACCCAAGGAGAAAGCAAAAAATCTGCCAAGGTGATCATCAGCAGGCAGAGTAAAATATTTACTTGGTGGGAAACTAGCTGGTAGAACCAGTAAATCAAGAAAGACACCCATTTCAATAGGCTTAAGGAAGTATTTTCCATCGTCCTTCCCCCCTTAATACCATCCCCTTTCCCTGTACTTTCTTGGGCAGCCCTGAATACTCCACCAGTGAAATTACTTTTCATAATGACGCGATCGGTATAAATCAATAACGGCAACCGATCACCGATTCGCCCTACCACTAAGACCATTGCACTCAAGAACCCCGCGACAAAATGAAGAGGGGAATTAGTCTTCTCAGCCACAGGAAAGGCAAGGCAGAAAATAGGTACGGCATATATAAGAAGGTGCCTGATCTCATCCAGATAAACACCGTTAAGACTGACTGTTCCGTAATAGCGGGCCAACTCACCGTCAACCTGATCGAGAGTAAGGGAGATATAGAGCAAAACTATCCCAGCCAAGTTCATCCACCAATAACCAAACAAAAAGAGCCCCCCTCCCAGCACCCCAAGGACAATCCCGGAAAAGGTGGCCTGGTTGGCTGACACCCCCAAGCGAATACAGAGCCTGGTCAGAAGGAAAGAGACACTCCGATTAGCACGGGTCAACCCGCTATTCACCTTCAATTTCTCTCCCTGACAACGAGCCCTGAGTTGCTCTACATTCATTCAAGCCTCCTTAACGAAAGTCCTTCAATACAGCTAGAGGAGTAAGCCTTACTACAGGCTTCAAAAGCTTATCCTTCGCCAATGAGTTAGCCATGCGATCTAAGGCGGTATCACAATAGTGGCCCACTGACTCAGCCTCCGACGCCTTACCACGGAACAGAAGGGTTCGCCTGTGTGGAAGTTCCTTCAACAGCCCCTCTTTCCAAAAGCGAGAGATCAGCGCCCCAGCCCCGTGGGGAACGCTATTCAGTGAATTAGTGGTGGCTTCTCCCCCGACACAGAGATACGAGCTGGTGTTGTTATAGCCAGGCAAAAGACAGAACTGCCCTGGAACCACCCGACAACTGTTGTGGCGGTGCATCCAAACTTCCTCTTGG
>JAOZIG010000097.1:1897-2129 GCA_026014515.1 Candidatus Bathyarchaeota archaeon
GCGTACCCGTAATTCATGGCACAGCAATTCGCAAGGATCAGACGGCGTCCCTGCGCTGAATCCTCTGGGAACGCGATAAAGGGCCTCGAAGAAAGATAATACCTGAACAGCTCTGGGGTACGGCTTATGTCGGAGCGCCCCAGGTGGTATAAAAAACGACGGATGCGAGTTTTCCACCCATCATCATACCCCTTTTTTCGCCTTGAAAAGAAAGCCCCCAAAAGACCGGGGA
>JAOZIG010000098.1 GCA_026014515.1 Candidatus Bathyarchaeota archaeon
CGGTGGCGGACTCTCCATCGGTTTGAACTACGCTGACTACAACCATGCAGTCTACGATCCATATGAACGCCTGATCAAGGCATATGGGGAGCGTTGGCAGTTCAGCAATCGTCTCAGTCTTTCCTTTGCCTGGGATGGCCGTGATAGGATTGAGAATACCAGCAGGGGATACTACCTCAGCCAGAACTTCACCTATGCCGGTGGTATTCTTGGAGGTCTTTCCAACTACATCAAGACATCATCTTCTGCAAGTGGATATGTTACGCTCTTCTCATTTGAACTTGCAGAGAAGAATGCAAATGTTGTGCTGGGAGCAACTACAACAGTCAGCGCAATGCTCCCACAGTACTATAACAACAAGTATGATACAGAAGGTTGGGATTGGTACGATGCAAAACAAGGTGCAACCCGCTATGAGATGCTGTATATAGACGGCATGAATACCGGTCGTGGCTTCTCCGTCATCTTTGACCAGGCATACCTCTGGGACAACCAGGTTTCTATCAGTTGGCCCTTGGCACACAATGTGCTCTCAGCAGAGATCTATGGTAGTGCCACCGGTGTAAGCACTGACCTACAGAACATCGCACCATCTTCCCTTGCTTGGTACTACTCCATGGGAGCAGGAATCAAGCTGAAGGTACCAGGATTCCCGTTGGGATTATATCTGGTGAAAAACGCAAGCTTTATCGACAATACCTTTGCCTGGGATGGTGGTACCATCTTCAGGGGAAGTAGTGAAGACAGTGGTTTGAAACTGGTACTTGCGATCACCACGACTTTGTACTAAGTATGAGTGAGAAAGAGAATCTGACTCCCATGATGGTCCAGTACCATCAGATCAAGGAGCAACACCAAGGGGAAGTACTGTTCTTCCGCCTTGGTGATTTCTATGAGATGTTTGAGGATGATGCCAGAGAAGTCTCGCGTCTGCTCAACCTCACCCTCACCAAACGCAATGGTCAGCCGATGTGTGGAATTCCCTACCATGCGGCAAAAACCTATATCAAGCGATTGCTGGAAGCAGGACGGAAGATTGCCATCTGTGAACAGACCAGCCTCAATCAGGAAGGCGGGAAAAAGCTGGCAACACGTGAAGTGGTGCAGGTTATCACTCCCGCAACGGTCATAGAGGACGACTACCTCGATGCAGAGCAATCCAGTTATGTATTGAGCATCTCATTCCAAAAGCAGGGTATTTCAGTCAGTTATGCAGATATCACCACAGGTGAATTTTCCCTAAGGACGGTAGGGAAAGATCAACACTATGGTTCCCTTCTGGCTGTATTGGAACAAATCCGACCAAGGGAACTACTGGTAAATGAAGATGACTATTTCCTTTACCAGGACTACCAAGATATTCTTGCATCTCAACAGGCAATGGTCAGCAAGCTCCCCCCTTGGAGGTTTTCCATTGCTGATGGATATAGCTTGCTCTGCAAACATATTGGATCCACGAGTTTGAAGGCCTTTTCCTTGGAGGAGAAGGACCATAAACTCTCCAGTGCTGGGGCTCTGCTTTGGTATTTGAATGAGACAGCCAAGACAGGCTTGCATCAGATTGAATCATTTACCGTGGTTGAAGAGACACAGTTCCTCCATATTGATGAAGCCAGCCGAAAAAGTCTTGAGCTCGTAAGCAACACCAATGATGGAAGTGAAAAGTTTACGCTCTTCTCAGCAATCAACGCCACGTTAAGTAGCATGGGGACCAGACAGTTGAAAAACTGGATAACCCAGGCCTTGACTGATGTCGAGAAAATCCTCTTCCGTCAGAGATGGGTTGAAATGCTTGTAGAAGACCGTGATGAGCTCAGCAGGGTCAGGTCAATTCTGAAACAGGTATTGGATATTCAACGTCTAACCACCCGTATTGCCATGAATCGGCAGGTTCCCAGGGATTTGACTGGAATTGCTCAGACTATCTCTGCCTTTTTTCAATTGGTTGATGAACGTTACCAGGATCTACTCCCAACCAAGCTGGAAGAAACACAGCTCCAAACGTTACTGCACCTTGCCTCTGAAATCCAGGAAGCTATCAATGACCAGTGGCAGGGGCCTTTTGAGGAAGGGAAGGTCATTCTCAAAGGGTATGATGCA
Source organism: Candidatus Bathyarchaeota archaeon (assembly GCA_026014515.1). Classification (GTDB taxonomy): domain Archaea; phylum Thermoproteota; class Bathyarchaeia; order TCS64; family TCS64; genus RBG-16-57-9. The sequence goes on from JAOZIG010000098.1 coordinate 2,101, forward strand.
CAATTGGATGCACTTAGAGGTGCCAAATC
>JAOZIG010000261.1 GCA_026014515.1 Candidatus Bathyarchaeota archaeon
GAATCATAAAGTCCCCGTACTCGCTAGGCAACTCAGCAACAGCCACCAAGCTAATACAAAGCCCCTTAGAGCATGTCTCACAAGCCCAGTGAAACTCACAGCCCTTGTACTCAGAGATATCAGCATCCCTGACCCCATAATAAGACCCCATGAAATCAAACCAAAAAACACAACAAACATGATAAAAGTTCCCACTAATTCCCACAAAGAAAATTTTTCCCCAAAGTACCCACCAGTAGACACCAAAAGGACAGGCAACGCTGCCCAAAGCCCTTAAAAACCCGAAACGTGCACATATGGGCTGTGAAGGAAGTGCATCAACTCCAATATCTACGGGCGGAGTCGACGATCTCCGCAACCTGATTCTACGCACCCTAAACGATAATCAGCTTCTAGTCCTCAACGCAGTAGCAGAAAGAGACCAAAGCCTAACAAGCCTACTAAAGCAGATATCAACAGAGTACGGAATCCCCCTATCCACCCTAAAACTAAACGCAAGAATACTCCGAGAACTAAACCTCATCAGCTACGGCAACATCCGCAACAAACGAACAGCTCAACTGGAAAGCCTCGGAAGATTCATACTGCGACTAATGCTAGATGAACCAGAGGAGGCAAGTATCCAGTTCGCCGACTAAATTCTACATTATTCTTTTATTATATTCTAAATACAATACATGCTATGGATATACCCGCAGATACAACTGATACACTAAGAAACCTCATACTAGAGTCTGAGCTAGACCTCAGCAAATCAGGTATATCCGTAATAGACACAGAAGAACGCATAGTATACTGGAACAAAAGATTCCTCGAAATCTGGGGACTCAAGGAAAGAGACGTCGCAAAAAAACCCCGAAAAAACGCGATAACAAAGGTACTAGACCAATTAGAGAACCCAGAAGCCTTCCAAGAAGCACTAGACAGAGCCTACAAAAACAAGGACTTTGAGAGCACAGACATCATCCACTTCAAAGACGGAAAACTAATCGAACGCAGAACCATCCCCCTCAAAAAACAGGACGAGTACTATGGACGAATATGGTACTTCACAGACATAACCCAGCAGACCCAACGCGAAAAAGAGATGGAATCATACACCACCCAGCTCCAACGCATGGTCAGCAACAGAACACAGGAACTCATCGAAGCAGAAAAGATGGCAGCATCAGGAAGCCTAGCAAGCGAGATAGCCCACGACCTACGCAGCCCACTACAAGCCATCAGAAACGCAGCCTACATGATGAAAAAAGACCCAGAGAAATTCGAGGTAGGCTTGGAGCTAATCGAGAAATCAGTGGTCAGAAGCCTAGAAATGCTGGAATCCATGCGAAGCAGCACAAGACAACTGGAGCCCAAACTCAGACGCACAGACCTGAACCAGATAATCAAGGAAAGCGTCGAGGAGCTACCACACCCAGCCAACGTAAGCATCCAGCTTGAGCTTGATGACGCCACAGAGGCGTGGATCGATGGCTCTCAGATAAGAAGGGTCTTTGACAACCTGTTGCTAAACGCTGTTGAGGCTATGCCCGACGGTGGGATAATCACGGTCACCAAACACAGAGACGAGAAAAAGTTCATCATACAGGTAAGTGATACAGGGGTAGGCATCCCAGAAGAGGTATTACCCAACCTGTTTGAGCGGAAATTCTACACCACCAAGCCCTATGGTCTCGGACTTGGGCTGAGCTACTGTAAGCGTACAATTGAGAGCCACGGGGGTTTACTGATGGTTGATAGTGTGCTCGGGAAAGGCACTGTGTTTACATTGGAGCTGCCGCGCATTAGCTAGCGGTATTCTTCGGGTATATCCTCGCCCTGCATCAACCGCTCAATCATGGCATCGATCTCTTCAATGACCTTCTTACGGTCAACCTTACCCAGCAACGTTAGAGGCAGCGAGTCTCTGAACATTATCTTTGTAGGCACCTCATACTCCTCAAGCCGTTCCCTACACAAGGATAGAAGCTTCTTCTCAAGACCATCTTGATCAACGCCTTCCTTGGGAACCACTATAGCCCGGATATCAGTATTACAGCGAAGGGGATCAGGCACACCGAAAGCCACGGCATGCACCACATCAGGGTGCCCAGCCAAGACCTCCTCCACCAATGTAGGCCAGACA
>JAOZIG010000231.1 GCA_026014515.1 Candidatus Bathyarchaeota archaeon
TTCTTCGTACATATGCCATAAAGAAGATTTAAGAAAATGTATAAAACAGATTTATGGTGTCTCAATACAAATTAATAATACACATCATTGTTGTAGGCGCTTCGTGTCTTCCCTGCCATCAATCATTAACAGCCGTTGCTGGAGGAATAGCAGGGAAAACAGCTGGAACCGAGATAATGGGTTTAACAGAAAGACTTGTAGTTACGTTAAATGAGCAATATTTCTTCATTCTAGCGCTTCGAATATTGCTTCTTAATGTCTAAAGAAACCAAAGAAATGGTATTTTGTTGCGTCCAAACAAGAGTAGGTCACGGACCACCACCTTTCTTGGGGTATGCTTTGATTGTATTGTGTTTTGGTGTTGATTTGACGGTAAAAGTAAAGTACAGGCTGATTCCGGGTATCTACTATTGAAATATACTAAGAAAATCACGTACGCCTCCATTGAAATCGAGCTGATGAAGCGTGAACATGTCTCATCTTGTATCGCTTTATGGGTCTCACAGTTCGATGAAGCGAATGATACTCTCGAATACCTACCCCTCCAGTGGAGGGATGATACAAGCCTTCTCCAAACTTATCTAGAAGGGCGCATCGATAAAAAACAGGGAATCGTAGCCTATTCGCATGGTGAAATGGTTGGGTTCATGGCATATGACCGGTTCATGTTTCATGGAGAAGAGACGGCGATCTCACCGATCATCGGGCACGCGTCTGTACCTGAGAGTAAGGTTATAATTTACCGTGAGATGTACCGCTACCTTGCCGGTGTCTGGGTGGCTGACGGAGCCTTAAACCACATCATCACCAGCTATTCGAGCGACGAGAAGTTTGTCGAAGCATTATTCCATCTTGGGTTTGGGGTATATGTAATAGATGCCTTCAGGGGAAACAACCAAATCCCAGATCCAGATAAGGTACCGATCAGAAAGGCAGAACTCAAAGACCTAGCCGAGGTGAAACGGTTAGCCAAGGAGTTCAAAGAGTATATGCTCCAATCACCTGTATTCTTGGTTACGAGAAATCAGAAGGATGAATATTACACCACGCTTCTCAATGATGAGAAAGGCACGGTCTTTGTCACAGAGGAAAACGGTGGGTTAACCGGGTTCTTGTATGTAAGGGAAAACGATGAGGCGGAAGTATTTTCTCTCGCAGCGAAAGGGATCGGCGTGATAGACATGTTAGGGGCATATGTGGAGGAACCCGCACGGGGCTCAGGTGCAGCTCTGTCACTGCTTAACGCAGCCATAACATGGTGCATTGAACATGATATTCACATTATACACGTGGATTATGAGTCTGCTAACTTGTTGGGGAGTGGTTTCTGGAGTAAATATTTCACACCCGCGCTCTACTCTTTGAAGAGAAGAGCCAACCAAGATATCATGGACTAGCCCGGATATTTCTTCCTCACAATGGTTAAATTAATTTCAAGCTATCTTTAAACATGAAACTTGATGGTAAGGTCGCCCTTGTTACTGGGGCTTCTAGAGGAATTGGTAAGGCTATTGCGTTAACATACGCACGTGAAGGAGCAAAAGTAGCCATCAACTACATCAATAACACGGAGAAAGCCGAGAAAGTAGTAACCGAGATCAAAAACAATGGCGGTGATGCCTTCGCTGTAAAGGCTGATGTCTCAAAGAGTGCTGAGGTGAAGAAGATGGTTGACGAGGTCATCAAGAAGTATGGTCGGATTGATATTTTGGTGAATAACGCTGGGATACTGATCCCAACTATGCTGATGGAGACCAGCGACGAGGAATGGGACAACGTAGTAGACATCAACCTCAAGGGACCATTCATCTGCACACGGGAAGCAGCCAAAGGCATGATTGAACGAGGATATGGCAAAGTCATCAACACAGCGTCAATCTCTGGGTTTGGATGCGCACCACTAGGCGAAGGAGCATATGGGGCAACCAAAGCAGCGTTAATCATGCTTACCTCAGTGTTTGCTCAGGAGCTTGGACCAAAGGGCATCAATGTGAATGCTCTTGCTCCGGGGTGGATCAAGACAGATATGACCATCGGGAAAAGCGGACCCGAACATGATGCAGCAGTCAACAAGCGTAAAGCTGAGCTGGCAGCAATGCGCAGGATTGGTGATCCGCAGGATA
>JAOZIG010000168.1 GCA_026014515.1 Candidatus Bathyarchaeota archaeon
CTCCATTGTGGGACCCGAGTCTTGTTGATGAGGTTATCGCCGTTGGGACCGAGGAGGCGGAGGCAATGGCTAGGTGTTTGGCTCGTGAGGAGGGCTTGTTTGCGGGTACTTCTTCTGGGGCTAACGCTGTGGCTGCGTCTAGGGTTGCTGAGGAGCTTGGTGCTGGTGCTAGGGTGGCGACTTTGATGGTTGACTCTGGTTTAAAGTATCTAAGCACCGAGGTTTATCATGGGAAATAGGAGAACAATGTTTTCTCCTCTCATGTAACAATGAGTTTGGAGTCCTTACAATGTAATGATTTTGGGTTTTACCCTCGTCGTTATCTTTGAAGTATCCAAATTGAGATAAAACCGAAAATTAGATTCTCAGAAACAACTTCTATTAGATGTGCTATTCTCATCATATCAGGGATGCCGGTATTGGGAATTATGAGATTCCCTCCCATCACTAACGAGAATAAGAATCCGATAGCAAATGCTGATTCTTTCCATGATGCCTCAAGTTGTCTTATAATTGGTAAGGATAGAATGATGAAACTCGCTCCCCTGAGCAACTGGAACTGTAGGATCCATGACGGAGTTTCCACATCAACATAATGTATTAATGCTACTGGGTCAAGGAAATTTGCTATTGGTCTGAAGACGAATAATCCGAAGAGGATGTAAATTACTACGTAAATTATGGAGATTAAGAATATTTTGAGGATCAGTGTTCTCCTACTCTTATCTGTTAGGATATTATTTTGTGACCCCAAATCTGTGTTTTTCTTTCTGAATATCTCGACTGCGATAAATGAGTAAATGAATAATACGATAAAGTCGTTGAATAATATCTTGGGAATTATGTTAACAAGTTCGGGAACAAATACCAGCGTCTCAACTTGGGTTAGTAAAGTTCTCAAAGAATACAAAGCAATAAACATAGCAGCAACAAGTCTAAGCTTCTTACTCTGAACCAGACTAAGCGTGTAGTATACGGCAAGGGTAGTCATTAGAGACATTATAAACACATATGGTATCTGACTTGATACTAGTTGAAGTCGGATTCCATAGAAATCGATAGAATATAATGCGGTTAATATTATACTTAGTTCTAGGATTTTGACAGCTGTATTTACTTTTGTTTTGTAATCTTGAATCATGAGGGCTAGAAAATATAGGTCAGATAAAAAATGTCATTGTAGCAGGTAATTAGACTAAATACACTTAGAGTAACGCTCATTCACAACACAAAAGAGAATATAAACGAAGTGAGTTCCAGAAACTGTTCTATTACGCATATTATGAAACAATGTGTTTGTATTTCATTTATTATAATGAAAGATTTAGGGGGTTAAGAAGTTGCAGATTAGAAATTTGAGATGTTATGCACCTATGATCATATAGGCTTCTCGAATTGCCGCCAAAATTAGTATTGATAAAGAAATAATGACTGCTATCCATTGTTCTTTTTTGAATGGAGGTCTGTTTTCTTTTAGTATAGGTATTGATTCCTGTAATATGCTGGCACTTTTATTCGCAGATATGGAGTCAGTTGCTACAGCAAATAGACATGCTGCCATCATTTCCCATAGACCACTTCGTTGAAACACTGATAAAGAAAGAGCCATTTTAGCTTCCATTTGGATGCTAAATGAGTTGGTTCCTAGGGTTATGGCATACATGATCATCCAAGCGAGGGGTATGAGGTATCCATAGGAGAAATAATCAACACGTAGTACATAGTTTCCCAGTAAAATGAATGCCCAGCTAATTAGGTTTAGACCTAAGATTGTTCTAATTTCTTGAAAAATTGTTTCAGCTGCAGTCTCTCCCGCTAATTTTCCTAGTATACTTATGCCTCTTATTATGCCTTCAGGCAACAAAGTGTAGGAGATCAGCCAAACTCCAAAGAACAATAATAAACCAAGAGAATATAATCCAACAAAACGAATGAATACATTGTCATTATCAAGTAATGGTCTCATTTTGTCATCAAAATGCATGTTTCTTATAAAAAGTTTAATGTGAGATTATTTTATGTTGTGCATGAATTAAATTAGTTTTAACTTTCTATAATTAATGACGTTATAATGTAGATATAATTATACATCTAAGATGCGATGTATGAATATAGAATACTTATTCTACTAAGTAGAACACTTGTTCTAAAGAACAAGTTTATAGCAACCATAAACAAATCGTCACTGAATAAATATGTTCGGAAATCTCATCGGAATAATAATCATTAACATCATATTACAAGCACCAGCACTATGGTATTCGGCTAGAAACATACTAGGAATTAACCGTGTGGAATTTATGGATGCAGTAAAAATTACCGCAGTATTTACAATTGTTAACCTTTTAATGCAGATATTTATTGGGGCCGAGGTCGCTGAATTTTTTCAGATAATCGCGTATCTGTATGTTGTGCGTAGGTATTTTGAGACTAGTTGGAGGAACGCTGGATTGATAGCATTATTCATGCTGTTCATAAACATAGTGATTAGCCTACTTTTAATGGGGCCAGGACTTTTCCTTTACATTAGATAAAAAAACTTAACTCAATGCTCTACAGTGGATTCTTTTCATGTAACAAGCATATTGAATTTTCTTATTCTTGTCCTCATCTTTCTGGTTTAGATTATTAGAGCGGGGATAATGTATTCGATGAGTATCTCGTTCAAAGGTTCTTCTTCAATATAATATCCCCCAGTCAAAACGATCATCATCTCATATTCTGGGAACAAGATTATTTTTTGGCATCCCCATCCTGATCTGAGAACTACATCAATCGAATAATCACTGCCTTCGTATGTTCGTAGCCACCATTGATACCCGTATCTTGTACCATATGCCTCATTCCAGCCGGGAATATCATAGGAGATGTACTCCTGCATTGTTTGGTGTACCCAAGGCTCAGGGATAATTTGTTGTTCATTCCATTTTCCTTGTTTCATAAATAGGTAACCGAATTTTGCCATGTCTCTGGGAAGCATGTAGTTGCTACCTGAAGCCTGAACTATCTCTGGTTGTATGAAACTCCAATCTACCTCGGATATTCCAAGAGGCTTGAGCAAGACCTCTTCTGCGTAGATATCCATGCGTCTGCCTGTTGCGCGTTTTATTATCTCGCCTAGTAGATTTACATCGCCACAGCTGTAATACCATCGGGTTCCGGGGCCGGCTACTACTGGTTTGTCTAGTATGTATCCTATTGGGTCGTCTACGATGAATAGCTGGATGAGGTCGTTCTCATAGTTTCTTGAGTTTACTGGTATCTCCATACCGTTCCAGTCAAATCCACTACTCATGGTTAGGAGATGTTCTATGGTGATCTTCTTCTTTTGGGCGTCAAATGAGTCAGCGTATTCTGGGAAATAGGTGTAGATTGGTGTTTCTACGCTCTCAATGTAGCCTTGTTCGATGGCTATGCCTGTGAGGGCGGATGTTAATGCCTTGGTTACTGATGCCATATGGTGTAGGGTTGTTCTGTTGAACTCGACGTACTCCCCTTGGTATCCTCTGCCGCTAAAATTGTACTTGTAGCCATCAAAATACTCCTCAAAAACTAGTTGCCCATCCTTGACAATCAATATACTATGAAGTTTATCATATTCTCCTGCCTCAATCCTGTTCATGAGCTTGTTGAGAGGCTGTAGGTTTAACCCATGTTCTCGTAGGTCAGAGGTCTCCCCGCCGTCATTTACCTGTTCAGGTACATGATACCGGTAATGAGTATTGAGTTGAATGAAGAATCCACCAAATAACATGGCTCCTACGATTATGGCGGTTATCCCTGTTCGCATATGTTTATGATGGCTTGGTTTTGTTGAAAAGGCTGATTCAAGAATGATCAGGGGAATTTCATACTGAACATTTCAACTAAACAATGTTGTTGAGATGTGCTTATGAGAAAACATACTGGATTCATATCTATGATTGAGAAGATCAAAGAAAAAAGACAATACATCTTCCTCGGGTTACTACTGGTCCTAATCACTGCCGGTAACTATTATCTGAATGGTGGCGCCAAGGCGAACTGGGTAGAGGCAACAGGCTATGGGTTTACGATGTTACACCCACCGGGTATAACTCCATGGACCACTGGGTTGGATGAGGAAAATGTATTTGATCTCTATGGAAATTATCAGGCTTCTTCCATGTCTGGTATGATGGGGTTTAACTTTGATAACAAGGAGTTTGGAGTGACGTGGGTTACCATGGAGGATGTAACAAGTTTGGAGACGCTTCTTGACATCCATTATCATTCAGCTGAGGTAAACGCTGATAAACGCGACAGAGGATTCAACATAGAACTAGAGCCAATAATCGAGAGTACCTTGAACGGTCACGAAGCAGTATACCAGATACACATTTTGGAGCTTGATATGCCGGGTGAAGATAAACTACTTTACGCGAAAGGCGCTGCAGCTGGCTGGACCTGTGAAGAAACAGGTGTGTCTTATGTTTCGTATCTGTTGATGTGGAACTGGGGCTCGCCTCCAAGGGTGAGCGCGTCTGGGGCGATTGATGCTTTAAACCAGTATTTAGATACCTTTGAATGCCATTAACAAGGGTTTCAGCCTTCTTTTTTGGATTTTGTCAATGCTATTATATCATGTATGTCAATGTCGAGTCTCAGGACTCCATTGCTATATGATGTGACGAGAACAGAGTTGTCGAGAAAATCGGTTTCCTTTAGCTCGCCAAGTCTGCCTTCAATGAGTACCTTTTCTCCTTTCTCGCTGATCGAGAGCACATCAATATAATTCTTTGAGACCATATCAATGGAGAAGCCGTTTTGTCTTCTTTTTTCCTTCAAACCCTGTCAAGAATAATTGATTTGTTGTTTATTATTTCGGTATTCAAACATCGATGTGAAGTTTTAAAGTCTAATATTGGGAAATTAATCAGTAGTTGTTTGATATGCCTGACCTGTATGAGTTATTCTTTGAACTATCAAACGAAGATAGAGTAAATATTCTGAGACTGCTTCAGCGAGAGCATATCAACTTAACCAACATATCAACAAAATTAGAGCTTAGAAACCAAGAATCCAGCAGACATCTATCCCGGCTCGAAGAATCAAGGCTTGTCCATAAAAACACTGATGGAACATATCAGGTCACAGCCTTCGCTGAGCTGATACTCAGAAAACAAGATGAGATCGGGTTCCTGCTTGAGCATAGAGACTACTTTAATTCTCACTCACTTGATGGGTTACCAAGTGATTTAGTAGCGAAATTAGGTGTTTTGGCTAACAGTGAACACGTTGATGATACTTTGATCGCGCTTCAGGTAGTGAAAAGGATCATTGATGAGTCTGAGGAATATCTTTTCAGGCTCAGCGATCAGTTCCTAATGGTCCTCATGGACCCAATCGTAGCAGCCACAGATCGTGGAATCCATTATTGTTTCATCTACTCGGCTAACATCAAAGTGCCACCAGACGCCACGGACACTGTACGTCTCAGAGGTGCACGTGACCGGGGGAACTTCTTTTCCTATACTCATGAAAATGTATCTGCTTTCATGGTTATGTCAGAGAAAGAGGTTATGCTTGCTTTCCCTAAGCTTGATGGTAGCTATGATTACACTGGGTTCAATAGCACTGATATCGAGGTTCTCCGTTGGTGCAAGGAACTCTACGAGTATCATAACGCTGAGCGTATGCCTCCATTACCATTATGGAAAGACATACCCTAACAATGTAAATTTCTAGAATAGTTTGTTTAAAGAAAAAAGGGTGTTACCCGAGGGTAACTATAGCTCGTTTACTGCTTTCTCTAGGTTCTCTAGAGCTTGTTTTAGCAGTGCCCTTGGGCAAGCGAGGTTGAACCTCATGAACATGGAGCCTCCTCTTCCGAACAAGGTTCCCTCGTCCAGCCATAGCTTGGCTTTCTTTAGCATGAAGTCCATTAGCTCCTCGTCGTTCATTCCGAGTGCGCTGAACTCTACCCATGTGAGGTATGTTCCCTCTAGTGGGTATACCTTGAACTGTGGTAGTTTCTCCGCGAAGAACTCGTTGAACAACTTGAGGTTTCCACGTAGGTATGCTAGACACTCCTCAAGCCATGGCTCTCCATGGTTGTAGGCTACGTCCTGTGCAAGTGATCCGAAGATGTTGCTGTGTCCGCTGCCCTTTGAGACCTGTGCTGCGAATCCTGCCCTGAGCTTGGGGTTGGGGATGATTGCGTCTGCGTTGGTCAAGCCAGCTAGGTTGAATGTCTTGCTGGGTGCGACCAGTGTGACTGTTCTCTGCATCGCGTCCTCTGAGACTGTTGCTGTGCATGTGTGCTTGATGTCTCCGAGAATCAGGTCGTTGTGGATCTCGTCGCTGATGATGAGAATATCCTTTTCCTCACAGATCTTTGCTAGTTTCTCTAGCTCCTCCTTCTTCCAGACCCTTCCGATTGGGTTGTGGGGGCTGCATAGGATGATCATCTTTGTCCTGTCGTCTATCTTCTTCTCAAGGTCCTCAAAGTCCATCTCATAGTGTCCACCCTTGTCGATGAGGGGGTTCTCTACGATCTGGCGTCCTGTTCCGCGGATCTGGTTCATGAAGGGATAGTAGACTGGGGGCTGGATGAGTATCTTGTCACCGGGCTGGCTGAATGCTTGGATTGCGATACTGAATCCAGCGACTACGCCGGGGCTCCAGAGTATCCATTCCTTCTCTACACCTTTCCATCCGTGGCGTTTCTCCATCCAGTTGATTAGGCCTGTGTAATAGCCCTCTGTGAATGATGTGTACCCGAAGATTGGGTGTGCTGCTCTTTCTTTTAGTGCCTCAACTACCTCTGGTACTACTGCGAAGTCCATGTCTGCGACCCATAGTGGAATCAGGTCGTCCATGCCTGTGATCTGCTTCATCAGTGTCCATTTGGCGCTGTTTCTTGAGGTTCTGTCGATCTTTGTATCAAAGTCGTATACCAAATTGATCCCATCAATATCCCTGCTATGTGAATATATGTATACCGAGAGAGCCTCTGTTTATATGTAAAAATTAACTGAATAAGCGCATATTGTAATAGGTGAGAATGTGTAGGCAGCTATTTGCGTTCTACTTTCTCAACATCGATCAAGACCACGATAACCGCGTTCACAATAACCACATCATGGCTCTTAGCAGCGGGGTCAAGGTTCTCTGGCGGCCACACCATACCTCCTTTGATGACGTTGATTCTTCTATTTCCCTCTGGAAGAGTGGCTAAGACTGCTTCTCCGTCTACTTTTTCTGGGTTTGGCGCCGCGATGGTTACATCCACCATCAAGGCTTCTTCCAGTTCCTTGAAGCTGTCAATCTTGAAGAGACTGCCTAAGCCGATCATGCTGCTGTGGCTTATGGCGTCTTTTACTGCGCGTTGGGCTGCCTTGGTCTCGTCTCGTCCGTGGAGGTCTACTCCTGTGCCTTGTTCAAGCAGGTATCTTCTATAATCTGGCATGTTTGTCAACCTTGAGAAGGGTTTGTCGAGTATATTTGGTCTTCTCCGTTAATGTTAAATGGTATGCTGCTTTGTGCATCAAACAACATAGGACTCTGGAAGCGGCATAGAATGGTAAATGAGTATAGGCTCATGGAGAGAATCAAGGAGTTTCTAGACGAGGATATTGGTTTTGGGGACATCACAAGCCAGACACTGATACCTGAAACCCAGCAAGCCAAAGGCAGACTCTACTATAAGGAACCCGGAGTGGTTTCAGGGTTAGCTGAGGCAGCCACCGTCTTCAAACTACTAGGATGCACAGTAGAGGTTCACGCAGTTGAAGGTCAGAAAACCGAGGCTAGAAAAACGCTGCTCACCGTAGAGGGCTCAGCGAGAGCATTATTGATGGGTGAACGACTTGCCTTAAATCTTATAGGGCGTATGGCAGGTATCGCAACACAAACAGCGGCAATCATCGAAGACGTAGCCAAACGTAACCCATCCACGAGAGTAGCTGCAACCCGTAAGACCCTACCCGGGTTAAGGGAGTTTGATAAACGGGCGGTTATCCATGGAGGAGGTGACACTCACAGATACGGTTTGGATGACTGTGTCTTGATAAAGGATAATCACCTTGAACTCGTACCAAGCGTAACCGAGGCTGTTAAACGAGCCAAACAAGGCATCAGCTTCACCCATAAGGTGGAGATTGAGGTAAGAAATCTGCCTGATGCTGTAGAGGCTGCGGAGGCTGGAGCGGATATTATTATGTTTGATAACTTGACTCCGGAGGAGATCAAGGCGAATCTCTTTGAGCTGGACAAGCTTGGGCATAGGAAAGGTATACTTTATGAGGCGTCGGGTGGTATCACGGCGGAGAATGCTGGTGATTACGCTGAGGCTGGTGTTGATGTGGTGAGTCTCGGAGCGTTGACTCATAGCATTCGTAGCCTTGATGTTAAGTTTGAGATTGAGATGGTCTGATGAACGAGTTACAGAAACGAATTGTAGAGATTAAGAAGCAGAAAAACGCGTTACTGCTAGTACACAACTATCAGATAGCCGAGATACAGGAAGTAGCAGACTTCCTAGGGGACAGCCTAGAGTTATGCAGAAAGGCTCAGGAGGTCAAGGACGCTGATATGATAGTCTTCTGTGGCGTTGATTTCATGGCTGAGACCGCTAAGGTGCTTAACCCAGAGAAGAAGGTGGTTATTCCCAGCGCAAAGGCGATCTGTCCCATGGCGGGGATGCTCAGTATGGATGTCTTGCTTGATGCGAAGAAAAAATACCCAGATGCACCAGTAGTCCTCTACGTGAATACCCTTGCAGAGGCGAAAGCCGAGGCAACAGCCACATGTACATCAGCCAACGCGGATAAGATAGTTAAGCAACTAGGTGCTAAACAGGTCATCTTTGGACCAGACAAGAACCTTGGTTACTATGTCCAGAAACGTGTCCCTGATGTGGAGCTTATCTATGTACCTGAAGATGGTCACTGTAGGGTTCACAGGTATCTTGGAGATGGGGAGACCGCTATGAAGCTAAAGGTTGAGAACCCGGGTTCAGAGGTCTGGGCGCACCCAGAGTGTGAACCAGAGTTCCAAGACAGAGCAGATTACGTGTTGAGCACAGGTGGCATGGTGAAAAGAGCCAAGACCACGTCAGCCAAGACAATCATCGTAGGCACAGAGGAAGGATTAATCGCAAGGCTTCAACGTGAGAACCCTGATAAAACATTCTTGCCAGCCAAGGATTACGCTGTTTGTGGCGCTATGAAGCGGATAACCCTTGAGAACCTGTATATGTCGTTGGTTGGTGAGGAGCCTGTTGTAGAGGTTCCTAAGGATATTGCTGATCGTGCCCGTGTCTCGATTGAGCGTATGCTTGAGATGAGCTAGCGCTATCCTTTTCATATACCTATCTGGTTTGTAGTTTAATCGGTGAAACATTTGAGTGTAATTGAGTTTGAGGGAAAGAAACCAAAAATCCATCCAAGCGTGTTCCTTGCGCCCGGCTCATGGGTAATCGGAGACGTTACTCTGGATGAGGATGTGAACATCTGGACTAACGCTGTGGTCAGAGGCGATGATGACAGTGTGGTTATCGGTGCACGTACAACTGTGTTAGAAAACTGTTTGATCGAGGCACCCACAGGCAACCCAGTGGAGATCGGTGAAGATGTTATCATCAGTCATGGTGCCACTGTTCACGGCGCAAAGATCGAGGATGGTTGTATCGTAGGTATTGGCGCTATTGTTCTTGACAATGCTAAGATAGGGGCGAAATCAATCATAGGCTCTGGTGCATTGGTCTCACCACGCACAGAGATTCCTGAAAACCAGCTTGTACTTGGTATGCCTGCTAAGCCAGTACGTGAATGTAAGGAGGCTGAGCACAGTTACATGGCTAAGGAGCATGAGCGTACCCTGAGCAAAGCCAAGGTCTACAAAGAAATATACAAGAAATCTTGATTCCATCTCTTTCACATAGTTTTATTATAATTCTGTTTACCCCATAGGGTCATGAAGGAACCCAGTCAAAACTCCAAGATTCCTATCAAGGTAGTGGTTCTCGCCATGTTTGAGAAAGGAACACCAGACGATGGAGACATAGGGGAGCTTGAAATCTGGATAAGAAACGAGAAACTAGACAAGATACCCTTTCCACTCGGTGCAACTGACATCTACATGAGGGAAGACGGTTTGCTGGTCACCTTAACAGGGGTAGGTCCATCAAACGCAGCCGCTACCATAACCGCGCTAGGATGCGATCCACGGTTCGATTTATCGAAAGCATACTGGATTGTCGCAGGTATCGCCGGGATCGATCCCGAAGATGGTTCCATTGGTTCAGCTGTCTGGTCTGAGTCTGTAATCATAGGAGACATCATGCATGAGGTAGACTCGGGTGAGATACCCAAGGACTGGGATTATGGCAAGATATCCCTCTCAAGCTCAAAACCCAAACACCGGGTACCACACGCCAGCGACTCATATCTAGTCTTCAAGCTGAACTCGTCTCTCGTTGACTGGGCGTACAACCTCACAAGCGATTACCCGTTGAAAGATTACCCTGAGCTACAGGAGTTTAGAAGCCAGTTCAAAGGATATCCCAACGCATTAAAACCACCTTTCGTTTTGAAAGGCGACAACCTAGCCTCCTCCACCTACTGGCACGGGCATATATTGAATGACTGGGCGAACGACTGGGTCAAAATGTACACCGAGGGCAAAGGCAACTTCGTGGTAGCCAACATGGAGGACCACGGCACAGTAACCGCAATGAAACGCCTCTCACAGGCAGGAAAAGCAGACTACAACAGACTACTCATCCTACGAACCGCGAGCAATTATAGCTCTCCACCGCCGGGGCATGATGCCCACTGGCATTTTAACTCAAGGTGGCCGTTACAGGGCTTGCCTAGTATTGAGGCGGCGTATCAGGTTGGTAGTGTTGTGGCTCATGAACTCATCGGGAACTGGGATAAGTACCGGGATACTATTCCGGGTTGATCATTAAATTCATACCTTCATATGATAATATCCAGTTGAGATGCCGCTCCCACTCGATGAAGAAGGAACACTGCTCATAATAGACCTTACCCACCAGTCCTATGAGAAAAAACCAATAAACAAAGACATATGGACCCTATACCCCGGAGGACTAGGGCTAAACACCTACCTACTCTACAAATACACTGATACTCAGACCAAACCCCTTGAGCCAGAAAACATCGTAGCCATATCCCCCGGACTGCTAACTGGAACAAGGTCGCCCACAAGCAGCAGAATAGACGTGACAACAAACTCACCCCTAACAGGGCTATTCGGTACCGGGAACTCTGGGGGCTTTTGGGGTCCAAGGCTCAAGATGGCTGGGATAGACTCTGTGATGGTGACTGGGGAAGCCGATACGCCGGTTTACTTGTTGATAGATGAAGGAGAGGTATTCATCCACAAGGCTGACGATATCTGGGGATTGGATACCTATCAGGTAACAGACGAACTCACCAAACGCCACGGAGAAGAATACAGCGTTATGGCTATTGGACCAGCGGGAGAAAACAAGGTACTCTACGCCGCACCAGTCTTCGATAAACAGCATATGCCGGGAAGATGTCACGCTGGAGCCGTCCTAGGCGCAAAGAAACTGAAAGCCATCGCTGTAAAAGGCACCAAAATCATCGAGTTAGATGAAGAATTCAACGCAGCCGTCAAACAGACAGAGACGAGGATAAGAAGCTATCCAGCGTGGAAAGCAAGGGCAAAGTCCGGCTCCATGGGAACCATCGGTAGAAACGCCGAGGGCGTAGACTTTGATGACATCATTGAACCCTATCTGAGACGCGGCAAACCGGGAGTCTACTGCCCATGCATGATGGAGGGACTGTATGGATGCAGCCTGTTAGCGGACATCAAAGAGGGACAGTATAAGGACTTGGATGTTGCTTGCGCTGGTTTGACTCTCTACTCAGGTGCCTCCGCGCAGTACGGGGTCAGTCTCCCTGCGGCCTTCTACTTGAACGAGTTATGTCAAAAGCTGGGCATGGATATGTTTGGTCCCTTCTTCTACGCCTTAGACCTATACGAAAGAGGTGTTTTAACCGAGGAACATCTAGGCTACAAGCTTGAAAGAGGCAACGAGGAAGCCCTCATCAAACTTCTCACACAGATAGCCTACAGGGAAGAAATTGGAGACCCCCTCGCGGACGGTGCTCTCAAGGCATCACTGAAGCTGGGAGCTGACTCAAAACGACAGGTTCCAGCCATCAAGGGACTTGAGATAATGATGAAGGACCCCCAAGAGACGCTAAAAGATAACCTCTTCACCACGATGAGCATGCTCACCAACCCCAGAGGCGGAGACGACTTGAAGGGAACCCACGGATTATCCAATTATCCCGGGGTATCCAGTTGGGGTAAAAAACTACGCATCCCAGAGGACGAGTACGCGAAGTGGCTGCTAGAATGGCTTGATATGCCGGGAGACAACAAACAACGGATATTCGGTGAGCCTCCAGATATCAACAACCCGGATCACATCTACATAACAGTCTGGTACGACAGATTATCCAGTGCCTACAACAGCCTTGGCGCTTGTTTGTTCGCTGGCACAGTAGCCGACGCCATGGGTCCAAGCAGCCTAGCTGCCCTCTACTCAGCCGCAACGGGACTGGATGTGACATGGGAGTCGGTGATGGAGACTGGTGAGCGGGTTTTCACCCTCATGAGACTATACAATATTCGTGAGGGGACAAGCAGAAAGGATGATCACTGGGATGACTCCTTCTATGAGGGGGTATCCGAGAAGGGTTCACCCTTCAACAAACAGAGGATAGATGATGCCTTGAACAAGTACTATGGCTACAATGGCTGGGATGTTGAGACAGGGAACCCCACAGAGGAGACGCTGAGACTCCTCAATCTCATCGATCTCTAGCGGTTACTGATTCGCATCAAGTATTTCTCGGATGAACTCAGCCTCTTCCACGAGATACGGTGAGCCCTCCTCCCTGAATATATCGTGGAACCATAATTCTGGTTCTGGGCCTCCCTCTGGTGAGCCCCAAGGATAGATTGTGTTTGTTTTTCCACTCACCAACCCCCAGTTGATACACCCGATTTCCTCACGTTTGAACACAGGCATATAGTTCTGGAAGCTGCTGCCCCGTGTCCTCGCCATGTATTCTGTGCATATCATGGGTCTATCATGCTGCTTCAACTCGGCTATGATTTGTTCAAGCTCCTCCACGGATTGATAACTGTGGAAAGTGATGATGTCCGAGTGTTCAAGCTGATACTTGTTCAGTGTCTCATTTCGATACCAGACTCCTATTGACACTGGCTGAGTGGGTTCAGCCTCACGAGCCCACCTAAACACAGCCTCAACGAGACCCAACGATTTCTCATCCAGCTTGTTGTTACCCGGCTCATTATACAAATCCCACATCAACACCCGTTTGTCGTCACCAAAGGTCTCCAAGATATCCTTCACATACTCTTCGAGAATACCCCACGTTGATGGGTCTTGGACCCTTGTTGAGCCGGGGCTCTGAACCCATCCTGAGTTGTGTACTCCGGGCTTGGGGTCTGGTTGTTTCCCCGCCTTGAACTCTGTATTCCAGCAGTCATCAAAGAACACAAACATGGGTCTGATGCCATAACCCGAGGTTATACTCAGGAAATCATCTATACGTTTCTTAAAGCCCGCTGGGTCTTTTTCCCAGACTAAATCGTGAAGATATACTCTTGCAGTGTTGAATCCGAGGGACTGTGCCCAACCTAGTTCCTCCTTGATGGTCTCTGGGGCGTAGGTCTCTTTCTGCCACATCTCAAGCTGGTTGATGGCGGTTCTGGGGGTGTAGTTGCATCCCACGAGCCATGGTTGTTTTTGGTACCAGTTCCATGCTTGTTCAGGGGTCCATCTGGTTGACATGGATATGAGTTGTTGAAAGAAGTTATAATATTATTATATGATTCAGGGGTTACCTGTTTTAGTCTATTTAAATTTATATAATCTTAACTCCACTTTATCATGAGATGATTAACGAGATAATACTAGGAGTCCTACTCATAGTGACCCTTGTATTGGTAGTCATGCTAGTAAGATTCTTCAAAACAATACAAAATATCCCAAAAGTAGCTCCACCAGGGACCCCTGAATCAGAAGAAGAGCCCATAGAAGAGCCTCCCGCCTAGTCCTTCTTGTTATGCTTGAATGTGAAAGCTGAGGGACATATATCGCTAAGAGTGCATTCGCTGCATAACGCCTTCTTGGCGTCACAGACTCGTCTTCCATGGGTGATCAAGAGATAGTTCACTGCCCACCATTTCTCATGGGGGAAGAGGCTCATAAGGTCCTGCTCAACCTTGTCCCTGTTCTTCTGCTCTGTTAAGCCCATTCTGTGGCTGAGGCGATCAACGTGAGTATCCACAGCAATACCCTCAATCTTATCAAAGGCACCAGAGAGCACAATGTTAGCAGTTTTACGTGCTACTCCCTTGAGTTTCACAAGCTCCTCCATAGTATCAGGTACCTCGCCACCGTAATCGTCTACGATGGTCTGAGCCATGCTTTGAAGTGCCTCTGCTTTTCGTTTGTAGAACCCTGAGGATCGTATGTCTTGTTCCAGTTCCTCTCTTGGTGCATTGGCGTAGTCTCTTGCTGTCTTGTATTTTTTGAAGAGTGCGGGGGTTATCTTGTTGATCTGTTCGTCTGTTGCCTGCGCGGATAGCATGGTTGCTACCAGTAGTTCAAGGGGGTTGTCGTGGTGTAGTTCTGTGCCCTCGACCTCTGGGTACTCTGCTTCAAGTCGTTTGAGTATCTCCTCTGCGCGTCTCTGATTATCCATACACAGGGATATACGTTGGATGCTTAAATGGTTTAGAACCTTTTTTCGTGATGTCTAAGCCAGACTTATATCCCTGATTTAGGGTATTTTGAGGCTATGAATAAAGGGAAGGCATCAGCGGTATTCACCATACTTGTTGGCTTGTTAATGATGGGGATGTGGAGCATGCTTGTATTAACCAATCAGGTACCATATCTTGATACCCCGCAGGTCGAGATCAAGCTGCATATCTTGACAGAGATGTTGACTGCTTTGATGTTGATCCTTGGAGGATTATCGGTGCTCCGGGGCTGGGAACGGATTATGAATCTCCATTATGTCTCACAGGGGATGCTCATATACGCGATAATCAACAGCAGCGGCTACTATATTGACTTGGGTGAGACTGTTATGGCGGTTATGTTCGGTGTTTTACTGGTCGGTACCATTGTCTCCTTGATTGTTTTCAAGGATTCACCTTGATGCAAGTGTTAAATCTCCTAGAATCAAAATATACTCGATTGTTATGGAGTATGATTATCTCATCAAAGACGCCACCATCGTAGAGGGAACAGGCAAGAAAGCCTACAAGGGAAACCTCGGCGTCAAAGAAGACAAAGTCGTTGCACTTGGAGAAGTAAAAGGCGACGCAGCAAACACCATAGAAGCCAAGGGACTAACCGCTTTCCCCGGGTTTATAGACTCACATAGCCACGCGGACTGGGCGCTCCTTTGGTACCCAGACACGCAGAGCCACGTAATGCAAGGTATCACCACCTTCGTAGGCGGTCAATGCGGTGGTAGCGCTGCTCCTCTCGGGGAATACATCAGGGTTCCATGGTTACTACAGGATCACTTGATGGAGTATGAGCCCTACAAGTACTATCCACGGCAGCCGTATTATCCGATTGATACGGTGAATGAGTGGATGCAGGAGGTCTTCGGGTGGAAACTCGACTGGAAGACCATGGGTGACTACTTCAAAACCGTTGAGAAGAAGGGTATCAGCATCAACTACGTGCCACTGCTAGGACACGGTACAGTCAGAACAAAGGTCTTGGGACTTGACTACAAGCGAGACACTACACAGGATGAGCGTAGCCAGATGCATGAACTCATCCATGAAGCCATGAAAGAAGGCTGCATTGGTATGAGTGTTGGGCTAGACTATGACCCTGATGTCTTTGCTAGTCACCAAGAGATCATCGAGTCAGTGGCTCAGCTCAAGGAATACGAGGGAGTCTACTGTCCACACTGGAGAAGAACAGGCAGAAGAAGAGGAATAGCCGCAGGACACGTACCCAACGAGAAGATCAGGGCACTCATGGAGTGTGTTGATGTCTACGAGAAGACTGGAGTTAGACTCCACTACGCACACTTGAGCACTGGTTGGCAGATTTACCCAGATGCGCCACCAGCTCTTGAGGAGGCTAACCTCAAGGTAACCATCGATATGATATTAGAGAAGAGCAAGGGTGAACTGGACATCACATGGGACGCCATACCATTCCTCGTAAGAGGAGGCTTCAGCGTCATGCCATACCTCTGCGGGCTCTTAGAGCCATGGCTAAGGGAGCTTGGCAGTCGAGAAGCACTGGGAAAATGGCTTGCGGTACCCGACTTCAGACAAGAGGTCTTTGAGGCTATCAGAGCCGGCAAATGGTTTATTCGAGTAGCCTACAACCCGAACACCAATCCCTTCTGGGCTCAGAACCTTACAGTAACCAAGAGTAAGACCCCGGGAATCGCCGGCAAGAGTGTTCACGAGATAGCCGAGATGTGGGAAATGAACCCATGGGATGCATATTGTGACATCATCGTCAAGGACCCAGACACACGAGGGGTAACAGGTACTATGACCTATAATCCAGCATATGACCAGTACTACACTCACCCCAAGGGAATGATTGGACTAGACACCATGGTATGTGACACCGAGTACGAGGCAAAAAGTCCACCATATGGTATACCCGGGATCAATAGCTTCGCAGCCTACCCAATTTTCCTGAATAAATATGTGAAAGAGAAGAAGACATTCACACTTGAGGAGGCTGTTCAGAAGATGAGC